>CAZKOJ010000044.1:0-26643 GCA_964554365.1 uncultured Clostridium sp.
AATAAATATGTATATAATTTTATAAAGGAAGATTAGAAAAATAATAGGAGGGAAATTTCTATATTTATATTCATCATATTATTATTTATCAGGGGGAATAATAAATGAAGATGACTGAAAGGTTAGAGAAGGCCGCTAAAGATGCTTTATTGAAAACAGCGGTAGAACTATTAAGTAACAATCCAGAAAAAAATATGGATAAATTATTTAGTTTGGTTAAGAAAGCAGCATGCAAAGATAAAGAAAACTTAGATAGGATAAAAGTGGTGGAAGGATACTACTATAATAACGATGCTACTCATAACTTTATAATAGATATACTAAAGACTACAGATAAAAAATGTATGGAAAAATTTTTTTTGAATTTCTTAGGTAATGCAGTATGGTATGGCATGCCAAAGAGAGCAAAGTTTTTGGAAGAAAAAAAAATAAAAACACCATTTACAATACTTATAAGCCCATCAATGAGATGCAATTTAAGATGTACTGGTTGTTATGCAGCGAATTATAGTAAGGAAGATGATATACCTTATGAAGAAGTAGATAGAATTA
This sequence comes from uncultured Clostridium sp., assembly GCA_964554365.1. GTDB lineage: Bacteria > Bacillota > Clostridia > Clostridiales > Clostridiaceae > Clostridium_AM. Next base: position 553 of record CAZKOJ010000044.1, read on the forward strand.
TAAAAGAAGCCAGAGAACTAGGAATTTATTATTTTGTAATATTAGGAGGAGAACCTTTTTTTAATAATTATATGCTAGACATATACAAGAAGTATAGTGATTGTATGTTTACACCTTTTACAAATGGTACATTGTTTGATGAAAAATTAGCTTGTAAGCTAAAAGAATTCGGAAATGTAATGCCTATGTTTTCTTTGGAAGGATTTGAAGAGGAAACAGATAGTAGAAGGGGTAAAGGTGTATTCAAACAGGTTATGTGTGCAATGGAGTTGTTGAAAAAAAAAGGTGTGCTCTTTGGTGTATCTACAGCAGCAAGTAATAAAAATATAGATACAGTTGTTTCAGATAAGTTTATAGAAATGCTTATAGAAAAAGGTGCTAGAATGAGTTGGTATTTTATATTCATGCCAGTAGCTAAAAGTGAAGACATTAGTTTAATGCTTACACCTAAGCAAAGGCTACACCTTGGAGAGAGAGTAAGAGAGATAAGGAATTCAAAACCATATTTCGCTATAGATTTTTTCAATGATGCTCCCTATGTTGGAGGCTGTATAGCTGGAAAATACTATTGTCATATAAATTCTCATGAAGATGTGGAACCTTGTATCTTTGCTCATTTTGCCGTGGATAATTTAAAAAACAACAAGCTTTTAGATGTATTTAAATCTAGTTTATTTAATGAATTGAGGAAAAGACAACCTTACAATCAAAATTTATTACTACCTTGTATGATGATAGATAATACTAATGTAGTAAGAGAAATAGTAGAAAAAACAGGAGCTAAGCCTACAGATGAAGGTGCTAGGATGATGATAGAAAATAAAGAATTTCAAGTTGAGTTAGATAAGGTGGCGGAAGAATTTAAGCCTTTAGCTGACAACGTCTGGAAGGAAGAATTTAAATCAAAAGGAAACTATAATATGTCTAAAGGATAAAAACTATAACAGTCAAAGGTAAAACTTTGGCTGTTATAGTTTTTTTATATTTGAGTAAGTAAAAAAGTTAAAAGTCTTGTAGAAATTGTCTATTGAATAGTATAATAAATTAGAAAAGTATATAAAGCAAAATATGGAACGTCAGTCAAGATAGGAGAGATTATATGAAAAAAAGTATAAAAATTTTAACTATATCTCTTTTAGTAATCATGCTTAGCACAGTTGTTTCCTGTAGAAAAAATAATAGTAATTCAACAAAAAATGATGATTTACAAGGGCAAATTAAGGTATTAACAGATAGAAAGCATGAACAGTCACTAAAAATAGCTATAGATAATTTTAAAAAAATACATAAAAAAGTAGATATAAAATTAATGGTTGAAGATAAGTCTTATGAAAAATTTGAACAAAGTGTAGCACAAAAAGATGGTGCAATAGATGTAATTACTATAGAGGATCCATATGTTCAATATTACATAAATAAGTTACCAAATGCTTTTTTAGATGTGGCACAGGATATAGATGAATATAAAGATAAGATACCAAAAGGTAAAATTGACAATTTGTCTGTAAAAAATAAAATATATGGATTCCCATGGAGTACTTCTCCTAAGGTAATTCTATATAGAAGTGATATATTCACATCAAAAGGCATTGATGCTAATGATATTAAGACGTGGAATGACTACATTGAAATAGGAAAAAAACTTAGCAAAGATACAGGGAAAAAAGTTATTGCTAATGTAGAAAATGAAAATAATGATATATACTTGCTTTTAGCTAATGAGTTAAGGAGTTCTTATTTTAATAAGGATAATAAGGATAATAAGATTAATTTTGATTCTAAAGAATGGGGTAAAGTGACAGAAACAGTTAAAAGACTATATGATGAAAATATAATTTATGATTTAGCATGTAAAGAAGCTATTATTGATACGGTACAAAAAGATAAAATAATATCATTTATAGCAGACCCCTATTATGTTAGTTATCTTATGAAAAAGGTTCCTAATCAAAAGGGAAAGTGGAGTGCTATGAAGTTACCTGCATTTGAGCCAGGGGGTAATAGAGATGTATCATTAGGTGGGTGCAACTTAATGATAAATAAGACATCTAAAAATGAAGAGTTGTCGAAGGAGTTTATAAAATTTGCTGTAGCTAATGAAAAAACTTCAGTAGAAATTATGAAAAATCAGGGGGAATTTCCTATTGTCACAAATATGTATAATTTAGTAGATTTTAATAGTTATGAAGATTATTTTAATAGTAGAGTATGGAATTTATTTGGAACTATAGAAAAGGGAGCTTCAGAAGTAAACTATACTCAGTACTTTTTTATTATAAGGGAAGATGTAAAGAATGCACTAGCACAAGCTAATTTAAAAATGAAAGATATAAAACTCATACTAGATTCTTTACAAAAAGACTTGGATAAAAAGATTGACCAAAGATAGTTTGTTTTCATAAAACGTTTACAAGAGTCCTGTTATAGTATATAATAAATTATCGTAAGGGTTTAATCACGGGGATTTTTTAAAAGCATAAAAAGTTGAATCTCTTGGCTGAGAACGGTGCAGTCAAGAGATTTTTCTTTTTAATATAGAATTTTTTTGTATGCCTTTAAGGTTTTTTCAGAAGTCTTTTCCCAAGAAAACTTAGATGCTCGCTTTAAGGAATTTTGTGATAATTTGTTCAAAGCGTCTTTATTGTCTAATAAGTTTTCTAAAGAATCAATAAGACTTTGTATATTAAATGGATCTATAAGAATTCCAGCATTTCCAACTACCTCTGGTATAGATGAAACATTAGATGTTATTACGGCAGCTCCGCAACTCATAGCTTCTAAAGGTGGCAATCCAAAACCTTCGTATAAGGAAGGATAGACAAAAACATCACAGGCATTATAAAACATAGGTAAATTGTCCTCAGGAACAAATCCAGTAAATTTTATATTCTTACCTATGTTTAAATTAGTACCAAACTGTTTAAGAAAATTTCCATCATCTCTATTGGCTCCTACAATAACTAGATCATATTCGCTAGGAACGTTTTTATAAATTTTAGAAAAAGCTATTAAAAGCGATTTAACATTTTTCCTAGCACTAAAACCACCTATATATAATATAAATGGTTTATTTATATTATAAGTTTTATTTAAAAAATTTTTACAATTTAGTTTGTTTAAAGGTTTATATTTACTATCTGCAGCTAAAGGGGTTACAAAAATTTTTTTTTCATCCATAGGAAAAAATTTTAATATATCTCTTTTTGAACATTCTGAAACAGTTATAATACCATCAGAAAGCTCCATTATTTTAGGCATCTCCTTTAAAAAATCTCGTAGGTAGCCACCACCCACAGTTTCGGGAAGAATATAAGGTATTAAATCATGTATAGTAACTACTTTTTTACACTGAATATTTTCTGAAATACCTATACCATTTTGAGGTATATGATATATATCTATATTTTCCTCGGCTAAATTATTAGGAAAATAATATTGTTCGAAAAATTTATGGTGTTTTTTAGAGGCCATTAATATTTTGGTATTGGCAGTTTTAAAATTTTCATAGTTTCCACCAGACCAGTACATATGATAAAAGTTCTCTTTATGAGCTTTTATCATGTATCGTAAAATTTTATCAGTGTAAGTTCCTATGCCAGTGCCATTATACCAATTAACCCCCCTTGCATCAATACCAATCTTCATATAGATATCTACCTCCATCTTAAATGCAAATGATTTTAAAATTTTTGTAATTGCTTAAACTTGTTGTAGTATATATTATTAATATTACGTTGAAAAGGTGTCATTTAGCACATACATATGCAATTATTCATATAATGCATATATAGTAATAGTTTGGAGGAAAAATTTGGAGGCATGTGAAGTTCAGAAAACAGTTGAAGATAACTATAAACTCCATGTGAAATTTATAGAAAAGATAAAAAACGTATATAAAATTCAAACTAAAGAGAAAAATTATTGCCTTAAAATTATTAAATATGATTTTTCACACTTTTTATTTATTATATCTGCAATAAAGCACCTACAAAATAGTGGATTTAAATATATACCTGAAATAATAAAAACGAATAAAGGAATGGAGCATATAAACTTAGAAAACAACTATGCTTATCTAACCTATTGGATAGATTCAAGACAATGCAACTATGATAGTGATGTAGATATGATAATTGCAGCATCAAAGTTAGCAGAACTTCATAAAAAGAGTACCGGATTTCAAGTCACAGAAGATATGAGACCTAGAGTAGGCTGGTTCAAGTGGATACAAACATTTAAAACAAGAAGAGATGAAATAGTTTCATTTAAAAAAATAATAGAAAAAAAGCAAGATAGTACAAAATTTGATTCAATTTATTTAAGTATTATGAATGAAGAAATAGAACGGGCAGAAAAATCTATAGAAAATTTGGTGAAAAGTAATTATATAGAAAGTATGAATGAAGAAATAGTAAACAAGGGTTTTTGTCATCATGATTTTGCAAATCATAATGTGCTCATATCAAAAAATAGTGAAATAAATATTATAGATTTTGATTACTGCATGCTAGATACACACCTTCATGATCTTGCAAGTCTTCTTTTAAGATGTATGAAGAATGGAAAATGGGAAATTAAAAACGCATTATTTATACTTGATGCGTATAATGTAATAAATAAAATAAAGAGAGATGATATACCTATAATGGCTTCATTTATGGAATTCCCTCAAGATTATTGGCAACTTGGAATACAATATTATTGGGAAAATCAGCCTTGGGGAGAAGAAATCTTCTTAAAACGCCTAAAAAAATTTACTGGTGATAGGTACAAAAAACAAAAATTTGTAGATAAATTTAGATTTGAAAAATATAATTAATTATTTTTATGTAGGAGGAGATTTATGGGAAGTAAAAAAGAAGATGATAAATGCATGAAAGAAGATTTAGAGAATATGGATATAGAAAATTATGAAAGTGAAGTAGAAAATTTAAAAAAATCGTTGAAGTCCTTAGAGAAAATTAAAAAGAGAAACAAAGAAATTGTTAAATTAGAAAGAAAGAAAAAAAAATTATTAAGGGAAATGAAAAGAGAAGGTCACAAGTAACAATTTCAAGGAGGCTTATGTGTGTATTGTGAAAATGTTACAGAGTCATTTATAAAATATTTGCAATCAAAAGAAATTTATCATGTAGATAAGTTTCCTGACAAACTTAATATTGATAATATAAATTATAGCATGGTGAAAGAACAAATTCATATAATAAATGAATTTCACATGAAAACGTTAGGTTATACAGGGCATATGGGCAAAAGACTAGATAATAATATAGGAAAAACAGTAGAGCGATATAAAGTTTATATAAAGAGATTAAATAGAGATTTAACAAAAATTCAACAAAGCAATATAGACAGTGATTTAAAGAAAAGATTCATAATAAATGGTGAAATTTATTTAAATAGAGCACAGAAATGTATTGATAGCATATATAAAAGTGATTATATAAGTTTGATAAATAGAAGTACAAATAGATTAGAAATGTGTATTGGAAATACTTATTTTAATAATTTAAGAAAATCAAATAATATACAAATTAGTGATATTCAAGGTTGTTGCTACAATATGGTGGAAATGGATTTAGCTTATTTCTTAGGTAGAATAAAAAGAAAAGGATTAGAATTAGATTTTAATAATTTAATACAAGAGTTTTGTAATTTAGAATCTTTGGATGCAAACAGTGAAAAATTTATTTTATCAAGTATATCTTATCCTTATGCGTTTATGAAATGGTGTACTAGATATAGAGAAAAAAGTAAGAATTGGAGTGAAGAAGAATACTCACTAAACTTAGAAAAAGCTATAATAGAAGATGGAAATAGCCTAATTTAAAGAGGTGTTGAAATGTTAGAAAGGTATAGTGAAAAAAAATATCTAACTAAATATGATTTGTGCATAGATCTATTTAGTAGATTTGATTTAGTTGCTTATGATGTAGTTCCATTAAGAAGTGTTTATATGGTTTCTACAGATAAAGGAGAAAAAATATTGAAAAAAGTAGAATATACTAAGGAGGAATTAAATTTCATATATAGTTTATTAAGTTATATAAAAAATAAATTTTCTAGAGTTATGGATTTCGCTAAAGATAAAAATAATGAGATATATACTATATGGGATGGAAATATGTATTGCATTATGGATGTAGTGCTAGGAAATGAATGCAATTTCAATAACCCTGTGGATTTAAGTATTGCAGCAAAAGGTCTTGGTGAATTGCACCTAGCATCAGAAGGGTTTAAAACTAACTTATATAATAAATATAATAGTGGCAAACTTATAGACAAATTTAAAGGTAAAATCCAGCAAATGGAATTCTTTAAAAGTATAGCTAGTGTACACGAGAAGAAAAGTGAATTTGATGAAATATTTATAAAGGATGTAGATTATTATATTAAGCAAATAAATGAAAGTATTACGATGTTAGAAAAATCATATTATTATAAGCTTTGTAGTGAAGAGGATAAGATAGTAATATGTCATCATGATTTGGCTCATCACAACATACTGATAAATAACAAAGAAGCTTATTTTATTGATTTTGATTATGCTATTATAGACTTAAAAGTACATGATCTATGTAACTTTATAAATAAAGTAGTTAAAGGTTTTGATTTTGATATAGATAAAGCTAATTCAATAATAGAAAATTATTGTGAAAAAAACATTTTAAGCAAGAGAGAGATAGAGGTACTCCATGCTATGCTAACTTTCCCTGATGACTTTTATACCATATCTAAAGACTACTATACAAAACGTAAAGATTGGGAGGAAGATGTATTTTTAGATAAATTAAAGAAAAAAGCTGGATATAAAGAAGATAGAGAAGAGTTTTTAGAAAAGTTTAAAGATGTAATTTAAAATACAAAGGGTTTGTTTGAAAGTGCATTTTAGTGAAAAGTTTAATAAAAAGCGTTTATAATTAAAGATAAACACTATTAATGTTATTGAAATTCAATAATAATTGATAGTGTTTTTACTCATATAAGTTTTTGTAGTATATTAAATTAATTTATTTTTTCAATATTCCTAAGTATAGATTTACCTCATATTTATAAATTGTAAATCAATATTGAAATCTGTAGATTTAAGCAATTGTATGATTTTTTGAAGGTCATCCTTTTTAGAGCTAGATACACGCACTTTATCATCCATAATTTGCGCCTGTACTTTGAGTTTTGAATCTTTTATGTATAAAGTTATTTCTTTTGCTTTTTCTTTATCGAGACCTTTTTTTATTGCCACAGTTTGTTTTAAAGTGCTTCCAAAAGCATCTTCTATTTTTCCAGGATCTAAGCATTTAATAGAAAGTCCTCTTTTAATCATTTTTCCTCTTAAGATTTCAAGTACAGCATTGATTTTATAGTTATCTTCAGCAGCTAGTTTTAAGGAGTCTTTTTCCAAAGATATCGAAGCTTTACTACCTTTAAAATCATAACGTTGACTAATTTCCTTCATTGATTGGTTAATTGAGTTATCCATTTCCTGCATATCTACTTCAGATACAATATCAAAAGAGTTATCTTTTGCCATTTTAAATACCACCTTTCATAAATACATATTCCATATTATACATTAAAAGTAATAGTCAAGTAAACAATATAAGAAAATTAATGACACTACCGCCTAGTAAATATAAGGGGTAATGTCATTTTATTATTTGTTTAAAGTTTTATTGTATGCAATAAGAGTTTGCTTTGCAGTTTTTTCCCAAGTCAATTCGGAAGACCTTATAAGTCCAGAAAGGATAAGTTGTTTTTTAAATTTTTTATCTTCAAATATTTTAATCATAGCATTACATAAGCCATTTATGTCATTAGGGTTAATTAGCAAACCTCCATCACCTAATACTTCTGGAAGAGAAGTTACATTAGATGCTATTACAGGTACTCCACAAGACATGGCTTCAATAGGTGGGAGACCAAAACCTTCATAAAAAGAAGGATAAACAAATAGTTCAGAGGCGTTGTATAAGTAGGGCAGATGTTCTATTGAAATAAACCCAGGAAAGATTACTTTATCAGATATATTTAATTCTTCAGCTCTTTTTATATATATATCATAGGACTTTCCCCTTTTACCTGCTATAACCAACTTAATATCTTTTTTGTAGCAATGTAATAGTTTACTAAAACTTTCAATAAGCCCAACTATATTTTTTCTAGGACTAAAACCGCCTACATAAAGAATAAAATCTCCTTCTATTGAGTAGTTTTTTTTCACAATATTTTTACTAAGGATTTTATTTAAAGGTTTATATATGTCTTCAGCAGCCAGAGGAGTAACATATATTTTGTCCTTAGGAAAATTAAAGGCTTTTATTATATCTTTTTTTGAATGATCAGAAACAGTAAGTATTCCATCACACTTAGAAACAATTTCTGGAATTTGATCTGAAAAAATTTTCAAATATCGATTGCTAACTGTTTCAGGCATTTTGTAAGGAATTACATCGTGAAGAGTTATGATGAAGTTACATTGTTTATTTTCAGGAAGTCCAACCCCGTTTTGAGGTACATGATAAAGTTCAATGTCTTTATTCCTTAATATATTTGGGAGATTAACCTCACCCCAAAAATCATCTTTTCTTCCCTCACTTATGCTATTTATTACAAAACTATTTTTAACACATATATCGTATCTACAGTTTTCTGGTATAAAAAGTAGATAGTTATTTATGTTATCAATTCGATTCAGGCACTTGATTAATTGGTAAGTATAGGTACCGATACCGGTGCCCCTGTACCATTCGGCTGCTCGACCGTCAATTCCTATTTTCATAAGATTGTTCCTTTCGAACTTATTATAATTCATTATATTAAAATCACTGCAAAAATGTTAATAATCTTCTAAATTACATTGTAAGTTCATATAAATTTAATAGGGGTGATTAACATGATGAGAGAATTTGAAATAGAAAGACAATTCGATATTAAAATTGAAAACATAAAGCCAAATAGAGGGGTATACCTCTTAAAAACCGATAAGGGGATAAAATGTTTAAAAAAAATAAACTATGGAACACAAAAACTTTTATTTGTTTATGGTGCTAAGGAACATTTAATAAAAAGTGGGTTTTCTAATGTAGATAAGTATTGTTTAAACATAGAGGAAAATCCTTATGCTCTTGTTAATGAAGATATATATACTCTTTCAGAATGGATTGATGGAAGAGAATGTGACTTTAGGAGTAAAGAAGATTTGATTAAGGCAGCTAAATGTCTAGCACATATGCATATAGCATCTGAAGGTTATGAACCGCCTGAAAATAGCAAGCTAAAAACAGATTTAGGTAGATGGCCTAATCTCATGGAAAAAAGAATTAAATCACTAGATAAAATGAGAGATATGGGAAGAAAAAAAGGTGGAAAAAGTAAATTTGACTTAAATTATACTAAAACTATACAATTTTATAAAAACCTTGGTAAAAGAGCTATGAATGTAATGGCAGATTCCGATTATATGAATCTATGTAGAGTTGCGGAGGAAGAAAAAATATTTTGTCATCATGATTTTACTTATCATAATATAATAATGGATAAGGAGGATAGGGTTAATGTAATAGATTTTGATTATTGTAAAAGAGAAATAAGAAGCTATGATATATCTGCTTTTATGATTAAAGTATTAAAGAGGGTAGATTGGAATATGGAGTTCGCGGAGCTTATAATAGATTCTTACAATGAAATCAGTCCTTTAAAAGAAGAAGAATATAGAATATTATTTGCTTTTTTGTTATTTCCTCAAAGATTTTGGAGATTAGCAAATAGATACTATTATAACGAAGTAAATTGGCCTCTAAATACATTTAACAATAAAATGGAGGAATTGATTTCTGAACAGGAAAAATACACTAATTTTATTGACCAATTTAAAAATATTTATAATCAACAGGAAAATAAAATTATATAAAGTTTAACGTAGACATATAGCACATTATATAATACCCAATGTTGCTAATATGTCTATTTTTATTGAATATTTCTCCGATCATTACTATTGCTATAAGCAAACTCCACCTGGACCTAAAAATTACTTGATAAATAACATATATAAATTCACCGTTTGTGAAAAAAAACATATTATATAACATGGTTTTATGTTGTGAGGAGGTTGCCCATGGAAATAGGGGATGTAGTAGTAAGAAAATCTTACGGAAAAGATATTACCTTTAAAATAATAGATATAAAAAATATTGATTATGAAATTGTTTATACTTTAAAAGGAATAAATTTAAGAATAGTTGCAGACTCTCCAGAAAATGATTTGGAAATGGTTCCTGAAAATTCTCAAACTGATGAAGAAGAAATTTTCAGTAGAAAGGTTAATGGATCAATTAAAAGTATTTTATTAAGTAGAGGAGTTATCAAAAAAGGATATAGATCTGCAAAAGAACTAGATAACCACAGTAAAGAACTTACCTTTGGAAGGCCAGGAAGAATATTGCACGTAGATGGAGATGGAGAGTATTTAGATGTATGCCTCAAGGTATATAAGCAGCTAAGACTAGATGTAGTGGGAAAAACTATTCCAGAAAAAAATCAACCTGAAGTAATATTAGATTTGGTAAAATCAGTAAAGCCAGATATAGTAGTAATTACAGGTCACGATTCTGTAACCAAAGGTGCTAAAAATTATATGGATTTAAATAATTATAAAAATTCTAAATACTTCGTTCAATGTATATCAGAGCTTAGGAACTATGAGTCTAGTTATGATGATTTAGTTATATTTGCCGGAGCATGTCAATCATGTTATGAAGCTATACTAGATGCAGGAGCAAATTTTGCAAGTTCTCCTCATAGAGTGTTAATACATTGTTTAGATCCTGTGTTTTTATGTGAAAAAATAGCTTATGCAAATATAGAAAAAGTAGTATCTATTCAAGAAGCATTAGAAAACACTATAACTGGCACTAAAGGAATAGGGGGATTACAAACAAGAGGTAAATATAGAGAAGGTTTTCCCAAATCACCCTATGTATAAATTTTATGAAAATTTCAAGTAGGTTGCATATATAAGTAACTTTGAGGTAATAATACCTAAAGTAACAGAAATTTAAATATTTTAGTTCGTTAACAAAAAATTAATATTGACAAAACAAATTGTTAACTGATAAAATAAAATGTTTGGTTGACATTTTATGTGTTAGGATATATAATATAAAATGTGGAAAGAGGGTGTTTGGTATGGAAAGTGGAAATGTATTGGCTTCAATAAGAAAAGATATTGAAGGTCATGTTGGCGATAAAGTAACTCTAAGAGCAAATGGTGGGAGAAGAAAAATCCTGGTAAATAGCGGGATAATTGAAAAAGCATATCCGAGCATATTTGTGATTAGATTAGAAAGTGACACCCAAAGGAAAGTGACTTATAGTTATTCAGATGTTTTAACAAAGACAGTGCAACTTGTTTTTTCTGTATAGGATTGGTACTAAACTTTAGTACCAATCTTTTTTTCTATAAAACAAAAGAAAGATGGTGGGTTTCCATCTTTCAACTATGGTATAAAAGGGTATTGAGAATTTATGAGAGGTTATATGGTCAACAACCATTTTTAATATTACGCCAAAATTCTGTAAATGTCAATATATAGGGACATTATAAGAGGTGTGAAAAAGTAAAATATTACAATAAAATGATGAAAATTGTAATAAAATGAAATTAATTCCTGTATTAACTGTGAAAAAAAATATAAATTTTTATCATATTTTTCAAATACTATTTGTATAAATAATAGTAGGTTTTTATGGGAGGGAGATATAATATGGCTGTGGAGCTTATTAAAGAAAATATAGAGTGTGAACAATTATTGGGAGAGAATTTTTGTGATACAGTAGTTAAATCTGAATACGTTATACCAGATACTCATCCAGATGTTAGTGAAGTTTTGATGATTGATGCTAAACCATGTATTATAAGTAAGGAAGTAATGCAAGATAAGGTCTTACTAGAGGGTCAAATAGAATATACTGTACTCTACTTGGCTAAAGAAGAAGAGAGTACGGGTGTTCATAGCACAAGCTATACCGGCAAATTTTCAAACTACGTAGAAGTGCCAGGTGCTGAGAATAAGATGTTATGTGATTCTGATTGTTACATTGAACATGTGGAATGTATGATAGTTAACGAAAGAAAGGTAGCTATTGAGGGCATTGTGAAGTTAAAGGCAGAGGTATATAAAAATTATGACTTCAAAGTTATAAAAGATGTTACAGGTTCGGAAGATATACAAATGTTAAAAAACCCTGCTACTGTAGATAAAATAGTTGGTACAGTTTCTGGTGATTTAGTAGCAAAATCTCATATGCAAATTCCTATGGATAATCCTCAAATAGGAAGTATATTAAAATGTGATGTTAAAGTTCATAAAAAACAAACTAAAGTCATGGAAGGAAAGGTTTATCTTGAAGCAGGTGCTTTAATATCAGTTCTTTATAGAGGTAAAGAATGTAGGGATATAATATATATGGAGGATGATATTCCTATAAGCAAAGAGCTAGAACTGAGTGAAGTAAATGCTACAATGGATAGCTATACTGATTTTAAAGTAGATGCTATGGAATTTAATATAAAAGAAGATGACTTAGGAGAAAATAGAATAATTGATGTAGAAGCTTTAATAAAATCAGATACTAAGGTTATGTATAAGGAAGAGATGGATATTATACAAGATGCGTATTCACCATCTGTACTTATGCAAATGAGTAAAAAAGACTATCAGTTAAATGTTATGCATGGACATTCAAAATGCCAAAACATAGTGAAAGGTACTATTGAAGCAGATAACAATGTGCCAAAAATGTCAAAGATAATTATGTGTAATGGAAAAGTATGTGTTACAGATAAAAAACTGGTAGAGGACAAAGTTATAGTAGATGGTGTTTTGAATGTAGAAATATTATATAAAACTATGGATGAAGAAAAATATGTATATACGGCTAATGAAGAAATACCATTTAGCTATGGAGTAGAAATACCTGGGTGTAAAATTGATATGCAATGTATAGCTAAAATCTGTATTGAAAACATAGAAGCATCAATAGAGTTGGATACAATAGCTATAAAGGCATTGGTAGATGTATATGCTAGAGTTAACTATTTAACTCACAAGGAATTTTTAATAGACATGGTACCAGTAGAAGGCGAACTTCCGAAGAAAAAAGCTAGCCTCACCCTTTATGTTGTACAGCATGGAGATACTATATGGAAGATAGCAAAGAAATATTGCACAACTATAGAATCACTAGTTAAGCTTAATGATATAGAAGATGCTGATGTTATAAAAGTAGGAGATAAGCTTATAATACCAGGAAGAGCAGTTATATAAAAATTTATCATATAAAAAGCAAACTGATTAGCAGTTTGCTTTTTTGTGTGCATAATAATTAAAAACATGGTGAAAATATAAGATATCTGTAAAAAGGGGGTATATGTATTTGGATGAAAAAACAGAAGGGAATTTAATAATAATAGGTGGCGCAGAGGATAAAAAAGGTGAAAAAACAATACTAAAAGAAGTATGTGGGAGGCTAGACAAAGAAAAAGATGTATTAGTAATAGCTACAATTGCATCGCAATTACCAGAAGAGCTTGGAGATGAATATAAAAATATTTTTAAGGACTTAGGTGTTAAGAATATAAAGATTTTAAATATAAAAAACAGAAAAAATGCTTGTGATGAGAATAATATACAAATAATAAACAATGCTTCTTTAATCTTTTTTACAGGTGGAGATCAGCTGAGGATAACTAGTTTAATAGGAGGTACTCCTTTATATGTGAGTATGAAAGAGGTTTATGAAAAGGGATGTATATTTGTAGGTACTTCAGCAGGAGCTTCGGTTATGAGCGATACTATGATAGTAACTGGACCCAATGAAGAATCTCCTAGAAAGTGTACGCTCAAGATGGCACCTGGCTTAGGGCTTATAAAAGGTGTAATTATAGATCAACACTTTGCCCAAAGGGGAAGAATAGGAAGATTGCTAGTTGGAATAGCAGAAAATCCCCAAAGTTTAGGAATAGGAATAGATGAGGATACTGCTATTGAAGTAAATGATAAGGGCAAATTTAAAGTAATAGGATCTGGTGCCGTATACATTATAGAAGGTAATGATATAAGTTATAGTAATGTGTCAGAGCAACATCCAGACGATATATTGTCTATTTTTGATGTAAGACTACATGTGCTTAAATATGGAGATACATTTGATTTGAACGATAAAAGACCCATTAATGGAATCAAATAAAGGGCTTAAGTAGAGCTGTCTAAAAGAGGAGGAAAATATACAGGAAGATGAAAATAGATGAGCTTAAAGTTTTTAAGGGAAGAAGTATATATTGTCATAAAAAATGTATAAAAATCTGTGTGGATTTAGAGGGATATAAAGATATTCCAACTAAGTCAATAAAAAATTTCAACCAAGGATTAATCAAAATACTTCCTCAGTTAAATGAACATAGATGTGGTATAGATGAAGAAAATGGATTTGTAAAAAGGCTTAGAGAAGGTACGTATCTAGCTCATGTGTGTGAACATATTATATTAGCTATACAAAATATTATGGGTATGAATGTGGCCTATGGAAAATCAAGAGAAATATCTGGGGAAAAATATTATATAGTATATGAATATATATATGAAAATGTAGCTGTACAGATAGGTAAAATAGCAGTGAAGTTAGTAAATTCGTTAATAAGCGAAACGTCTTTTAATTTAAGTAGTACGTTAAAAGAATTGCAAAATACACTTAAAGAGGAACAAACAGGACCAAGTACATTGGCTATAATAATGGAAGCTAAAAAGAGAAAAATACCTTTAGTAAAGTTAGGTGAAGGTAGTATGTTTCAATTAGGTTATGGGAAACACAGCAAAAGAATTGAAGCAACCATTAGCAGTAATACTGAGGCCATAGGTGTAGATATAGCTTGCGATAAACTGCTAACTAAAGAAATTTTATATAATCAGTGCTTACCAGTAGCAGAGGGCGGAATAATAAGAAATGGTTTAGAATTATTGGTGAAAGCAGATCGAATAGGCTATCCTGTAGTGTTGAAACCAAGATATGGGAATCAAGGTAAAGGTGTTTTTGTAAATATAAAGAATGAAGCAGATGCTATTAGAGCTTATAGGGAATTAAGTAAGAATTTTAACAATATAATAATTGAGAAAAATATACAGGGGAGAGATTATAGAGTTTGTGTAATAGATGGAGAGGTAGTAGCTGTAGCGGAAAGAATACCACCTTATGTTATAGGAGATGGAATACAGAATATAAAACAGCTTATAAACGAAATAAATAAAAATCCTATAAGAGGAGAAGATCATGAAAAACCATTAACTAAGGTAAAAGTAGATGAGGAATTAAAAGCGTGTATTTCAAAGAAAGGATATATTTTAGAAAATATAATACCTAAAGGAGAAAAATTAACCTTAAGAGAAAATGCTAATTTATCTACTGGTGGAGAAGCAATAGATTATACAGATGCTATATGTAAAGAAAATATAGACATATGCAAGAGAACGGCAAAAGCTATAGGACTTAATATATGTGGCATAGATATATGTTCCAGTGATATAAGCAAGCCTATAGGGAAAAAGGACGCTATAATAGAAGTGAATGCAGCCCCAGGAATAAGAATGCATCATTATCCAAGTAAAGGTGTAAGTAGAAATGTTGCTGGTGCTATAATAGATATGATGTTCAAAGACACTGCTAAAAAAGTACCATTGATATCTATAACAGGAACTAATGGCAAAACTACAACAACAAGGCTTATAGCTCATGTATTAAAGTTAGCAGGATACAATGTAGGAATGACCACTACAGGTGGCATATATATAAATAATATCTGTATAGAGAAGGGTGATACTACAGGGTATGATAGTGCTATGACTATACTTACCAATAAAGATATAGACGCAGTAGTTCTTGAGACAGCTAGAGGAGGCATAATAAGAAAAGGGCTAGCTTATGATATGGCAGATGTGGGTGTTATAACAAACATAACTGAAGATCACTTGGGAATAGACGGAATAAAAAGCATAGAAGACTTAGCTTATGTAAAAGCTTTAGTTGGAGAAGCTGTAAAAGATGAAGGATATGTGGTTTTAAATGCAGATGATTGTGTAAGTATGACTATGGTGAAAGATAGAATAAAGAGTAATATAATTATGTTTTCAAAAGATAAGTATAATCCTGTACTTAGAAAAAATGTGAAAGAAGGGGGCTATGGAATATACACTCACGGAGGGGCTATGTATGTAGAAAAAAATGAAGACATATTTCCTATAGTAAGAATAGAAGATATAATGATTACCTTAAAGGGAAAATTAAGCTATAATATAGAGAATGCTATGGCTGCTTGTGCAGCACTTATAGGAATTAAAATAAATTATGCTACCATAAGGGAAGGATTAATAAGCTTCTGTGGAGATGAAAACTTTAACCCTGGAAGATTTAATATATACAATATAAATGGAGTTCAAGTTGTATTGGATTATGGACATAATATAGAAGGATATAAAGCTGTACTTAAAGGTGCTAAAAATATAAATTATAAGAGATTAATAGGAATAGTAGGTGTTCCAGGAGACCGAACAAATGAGAGTATAGAGCAAATAGGAAAAATTGCAGGAGAAAACTTTGACTACATTTATATAAAAGAAGATAAGGATAGAAGAGGCAGAAAAATAGGAGAAACTGCAAGTATAATACAAACAGGAGTTATCAAATCTAGATTTGATAAAAGAAATTTGCAAGTTGTACTAGATGAGCAGGAGGCATTAAAAAAAGCTATAGATAGTGGAAAAGACGGGGATTTAGTTATAATATTTTTTGAACAATTAAAGCCTTTAGTGGAAATAGTGAATAAAAAAATTAATGATAATAAAAAACAACATATGGTAATGGTGTAAATTAAATTTTCCTTGTATTATAAAGTAAAAGCTATACTGTTAATGACAAAGTTAGGGTAATCTTTACATAGGAATTACTTTAACTTATGTAATATATTTGTGGCTATTTGTTTCACAAATCATTAAGGGTATAGCTTTAATTTTAATGTTGTATTATACTATTTTAGTAGTATAATTGTATGCTTGGAGGATAAAAATGTTAGTAAAAGCTTATGCAAAAATTAATTTGTCGCTGGATGTATTAGGAAAAAGGGAAGATGGATATCATATTTTAAAAATGATAATGCAGACTATTGACTTATACGATTTATTAGATATAAAAAGAGCTTCTAAAGGTATTAATATAAGTTGTAATAAGTCATATGTACCTATTGATGAGAAAAATTTAGCATATAAAGCAGCAGATTTATTTATGAAAACTTATTATATACACGAAGGCATAGACATTCATATAAAGAAATGTATACCAGTTGCTGCTGGACTAGCAGGGGGAAGTACAGATGCTGCAGCGGTATTGAAAGTTATGAGAAATATATATATGCCAAATACAAGCGATGAAGATATAATGAAAATTGGATTACAAATTGGAGCTGATGTACCCTATTGCATTAATGGAGGAACAGCTCTTTGTGAAGGTATAGGAGAAAAAATTACTAAGCTTAATAATTTTAAAAATCATGTTTTGATTATTGTAAAACCACCGTTTGGTGTATCAACAAAAGAAGTATATAAAAACTTAGACATTAATAGAATAAAAAAACATCCAGATACAGAGTTATTATTATCATCTATAGAAAATGATGATTTAAATACATTGGCAAGAAACATGAAAAACGTTCTAGAGAATGTAACGTTAAATAAGCATACAATATTAAAGAATATAAAAAAAGAAATGATTAATATGGGTTCAATAGGAACATTAATGAGTGGGAGTGGGCCTACGGTGTTTGCATTTTTTAATGATATGTTAAGAGCACAAATCTGTTATGATAGGATGAAAAAAAAGTATAGAGAAACATTCATAACGAGAACTATTTAAAAATCAGAAAAGCATATGAGTATATCATGTGCTTTTTTTATTTTCCACATATGAATAAATAATATTATAAAAGCTAAAAATAACCTAAGGTTAGAGGTGATATAGTGAAAATAATTGGGTTATTTAACAAGTACTTCGTCATATTAATGGTTATACAAGGATTAGTATTAATTTTTGTTGATTCTAAAAGTTTTAATAAAGCAAACATGAGAGATATAGGAGCAAAAGCAAAATTTATTGGAATAGGGTCAATAATAATATCTATTAGTCTTTATTTTATTAGTACATTTACAGTTTAAATTTAAAGTTCAATTTAAAGTTACTCATTAATGGGTTTAAGGAAGTGATAGCCATTGAAGGAAGAAATAAGTGAGAAAATTTCAGTAAAAATCGAAGATAATATTACGAATACAAAAGAAGTGTTAAAGGGAAATTCTGATGTGGTTTTTAGAGAATTTTATATAGGAAACTTCAAATCAGCCCTAATATATATAGACGGTATGGGAGATAAGATACTATTAGATGACTATGTATTAGAAACCCTTATGATCAGGGGACATAGGGTAACTAAAGCTGATGAAATAAAAGATAAAATATTAACAGTTTCTGATTTACGAGAGGTGAAAAAACTCAGTGAAGGAGTTAATTCTATACTTTCAGGCGACACGTTGATGTTTATTGATGGCCTAGAAATTTGCTATGTAATAGCCACACGTTTTTGGCCTGCGAGAAGTGTGTCAGAACCATCAGGAGAGACTGCAATAAGAGGAGGAAGAGATGGGTTCACAGAAACCATAAGGTTCAATACTGCCTTAGTAAGAAGGCGAATAAGAGATACTAGGTTAAGAGTATCAGCTAAGAGCTTAGGGGTAAGGTCTAAAACTGATATAGCTATTATGTATATTGATGATATTGTAAATAAAAATGCGTTACAAGAACTGTTAAAGAGAATAGATACTATACGTATAGATGCTATATTAGATAGCGGATATATAGAACAACTTATAGAAGATAGTGAATGGTCTGTATTCCCTCAAATACAAAATACAGAAAGGCCAGATGTTGTAGCGGCTGCGTTATATGAGGGGAGAATAGCCATATTAGTAGATAACTCCCCCTTTGCAATTATAGTACCTGCAACACTTCCAAATTTATTTCAATCACCAGATGACTACTATCAAAGATGGATATATGCATCCATAGTGAGAATCATAAGGTTTTTTTCAATGATTTTATCGTTAATACTGCCGGCTATGTATGTTGCGGTTACATCTTTTCATACATCTATAATTCCTACAAAGCTAGCTTATTTTATTGCTTCTTCTAGGGAAGGGGTTCCTTTTCCAGCCTTTGTAGAAGCTATAATTATGGAAATTAGCCTTGCGCTTTTGCTAGAGGCTATAGCAAGATTGCCTAAACCTATAGGTTCAACTATTGGTATAGTTGGAGGACTTATAATAGGGCAGGCAGCTGTAAGCGCAGGTATAGTAAGTCCGATAATGATAATAGTAGTATCTATTACTACTATTACAAGCTTTACAACTCCTAACTATGGTATTACTGCAGCGTTTAGGATATTAAGGTTTTCGCTAATAATAGTAACAGCTATCTTAGGGCTTTATGGCATGATGATAGGGTTAATATTTATACTTATACATTTAGTAAGACTTAAGAGTTTTGGAATACCTTACTTATCTCCAATGGTTAATCCTAGGATAAATGATTTTAAAGATATGTATCTAAGATTTCCATTAAAGTGTTTTAAAAAAAGACCAGAGTATATGAATACTGAAGATAAAGTAAGACAAAAATAGAGGTGATGAAGCTTTATGAATAACAAGGAATTCGTTACACCATATGGCCTATTTTCAGCTATTCTAGTAACTATTGTAGGTATAGGAATATTTTCTTATCCTAGAGAATTAGCTGTAGCAGTTGGTAATGATGGGTGGATTGTAACTTTAGTAAGTGGAGGTTTAGCTTATGGGGTAAGTTATATTACATATAAAGCCATAAAAATAAATAATTTTAATAGGTTTTACACTATTATGGAAGATAATTTTGGAAGAATATTTGGGGCAATTTTTTCTATAATTTTTGTATTTTATAATGTGTTTATAATATCAATAGGTATGAGAATTTTTGTGGAAGTAATAAAAATGTATCTTCTAGAAAAGACACCTACGGAATTTTTGTTGATAGTAACTATATTGACAGGAATGTATCTTATAAGGGGAGAAGTTGATAATGTAGTAAAATTTAACGAAATTGCTTTGTGGATAATGTTTGTACCTATAGTTATAGTATTGTTACTAACTTTAAACAATGCTGACTTTACAAATATGTTGCCTGTTTTTAACAATAAGCCTATAGACTATATAAAAGGATTAACAGCTAGTACATATAGTTTTATTGGTTTTGAAATAATGTATTTACTTTTGCCATTTATGAAGAATAAAAGAAGCATACCTAAATCGATTTTTAAAGGAATTGCTGTTGCAACTTTATTTTACATAATGGTATTAGTATTTTCTATAGCGGTTTTTTCAAGGGAACAGACAAAAGTATTATTATGGCCAACTATTACTATGATAAAATCTATAAATATACCTGGAACATTTATAGAAAGATGGGAGGGTGTAGTTATGGCGATGTGGGTAATATTTTATTTTACAACTTTTACGAATTTTTATTATCTTGCTTCAGATATAATTAAAGATACGTTTAGGCTAAAGGATGTAAAACTATCATCTGCACTAATTATTCCTTTTATATATGTTATAGCATTATATCCTCAAAACATAGCAGACCTTTATTATATAAGTAAAAAAGGAACCCCTATATTATGGATATATAGTTTAATTATACTTCCTTTAATGCTTATTTTAGCAAATAAGTTGAGAAAGCAAGGTAAGGAGGTTGAAGAATGAAGTTAATGAAATTTTTACCATTGGTATTAGTTTGCATGATCTTTACTGGGTGTTGGGATAAGGTAGAAATAGATAGAAAAAGTCTAGTTTCTATTCTAGGAGTGGATGCTGGAGAACAAATAGGTAAGGAAAAAGAACTTAAAAATTTAAAGCCTGACGAATCGTATACTGCTATGGAACTTAAGAAGTTACATGTTACAATTGGAACCCCAGATATAAGTAAATTAGGACCAGAAAAAGGTGGCACAGCTGAAGATGTATATATGAATTCTGATGCTTATTCTATGCAAGATGCCATAAGTAAGATTAGCATTAAAAGCAGTAGGGATGTAAGATTTAGTCATGTAAAGCTTTTTGTATTAAGCGGAGAACTTCTCTACTATCCAGACACATTAAAAGAAGTGATAGATTATTTGCAGAGGGAGCCTTCTTTAAATAGAACAGCTATGGTAATTATAGCAAAAGGAAAAGCAGAAGATTATATAAAATTTAAACCTAAAATGGAGAAAAATATTGAAAATTATATAACTGGTTTAATGGAAAATAGTACAAGGAATAGCGCTGTATTACCTGTAACATTAAATGAACTCCTTACGTTGCTAAATGAAAATAACAATGCAATATTACCATGTATGTCTATAGATAAGGATAAAAATGAAATAAAAATATGTGGAGTAGGTATTATAAAAGATTATAAGCTAAAAGGTTATTTATCAGAGGTAGAGACTGCTAATTTGGAGATGCTGAGGGGAAAGCTAGCAGGTGGGAAAAAAGTAATATATAAAGAAGGGCACCCTATAGATGTTTCTATTGATAGTGCTAGCAGAAAGATAAAGATGAAAAATGTTGATGGGAAACTTATATTTAATATATATGTAAAAGTAGAAGGTCAGGTAAAAGGTTATTATTTAGGTGAAACTTTAAATTCAAAAGATAAATTAAGGGATATAGAAAAAAATTTTAATAAATCGTTAAAAGAAGAATGTGAACAGGTAGTGAAAATTACTCAAAGTGAATTTGAAGTAGATCCTATAGGTATGAGAGAGTATGTGGAAAAATATCATCCTAGAGTATGGAGTGAAAAGAAAGATAATTGGGGTGAAACATACAAAAATGCAATAGTAAACATAGAGGTGGATACAAAAATAAGGAGAATAGGTGTAGTAAAATAAATAGATCTAAGGTGAATATAACTAAAACATCTGTCAATAATACTAATAGTAAATTGGAAAATGGGGGATGTTAAAAATGAAAAAAGTTTTAGCTGTTTTTATTTGTATATTTGTTATGTTTACCTTAAATGCTAATAAAACAAAGGTGAAAAGTGAATCAGTGCAAAAGGATATAGCCTCTAAAATTATAAGATTTCATGTAATAGCTAATAGTGATTCAAAAAGTGACCAAGCTTTAAAGCTAAAAGTTAGAGATAAGGTTTTGGAATATATTCAACCTAAGCTAAAAAACTCAAAAAGTATAGAAGAATCAAGAGAAATAATTAAAAAAAATAATAATAAGATAATAACAATAGCAACAGAAGTAATAAAACAAAATGGATATAATTACACTGTTAAAGCCAATTTGTCCAATGAAAATTTTCCAATAAAAACTTATGGAAATATTACTTTGCCTCAAGGAAAATACGAGGCTTATAGAATAATTATAGGGCAGGGACAGGGACAGAATTGGTGGTGTGTAATGTTTCCTCCTTTATGTTTTGTAGATATTACAAAAGGAAAGGTTGCATATAAACAAACGGAAGAGGATATGAAGAAAATTTTATCTCCAGAAGAGTATAAAATGATAGATAATCAGATAGCTAATTCCAATAGTAACAATGATATAAAAATTAAGTTTAAAATATTGGAGTTACTAAAAAAGTCAGCGAAATAAGTGCTGACTTTTTTAATTTCCTACAAATATTTTACTTGCTGTTTTCATAAAATAGTCTTCAACAGATTTTAAGAATGTCTTAATATTGTTATCTTTTTCAGGATCTTTTTCACAGATTTCTATGTTATTGTTAATATTTCTATTGCGTATTAAAAAATCTATAAGTTTAACTATATTATTACCACTTTCAGGTTTAGCAAATTTACTGCAGTTTTCCCTCATGATTATTAATTTATCATAGGAATGAAGTAAATCTTCTATAATACATTGACATTGATTTGTATGAGACAAGTTAACTGCTAAATTATGTTTTAAAAGAAATTCAGCATTTTTTTCCTCTTGTCCTGGTATTGGAGAAAATAGACCTAAAGGAACTCCACATATAAGAGCTTCTGTTATTGTAAGTCCACCAGGTTTAGTTAAAAGTAAATCGGAAGCCTGCATGTATTTGTTAACTTTATCTGTAAAGCCTATTATACTAGTGGTTTTCTTGGAAGTTTCTTTTAATTTTGATAAATCATCATATAATTTTTGGTTTTTACCGGTTATTACAATTATTTGTACATCTTTGTTTAAGTTGTTTAATTCCTCGTATATGTGCGTGATATTACCCAGTCCTAAACTTCCACCCATAACTAGGATGGTAGGTTTATTAGGGCTTAAATTTAACTCCTTTAGTGTTTCCAATCGTTGATATTTATCTAAAAAGTTAGGTTTAACAGGTATACCTAAATTATAGATTGTATTTTTAGGAATACCCTTAGATACCATATATTCAACCATGTCATTATTTGAAGCTATATAAGCATCTATACAAGGATGAAGCCAAGAACTATGAGCATAATAGTCTGTAATTATGGAAACAGCAGGTATATTTAACTTATATTTAATTTTCATTATAGATACCATTTCTGTAGGGAATGGGTGTGTACATATTAAAACATCAGGTTTAAATTCATCTATTAAAGGTAGCAACTTATAAGTCATAATTTCATTGAATTTAGCACTAATTGTATTAGTTATGCCATAATCACCCTCCGAATGAGTATATAACTTTCCATATAGTGAAGGAGTTATTTTTATAGTTTTTAAATAACTCCCAATGACAACTTTGTCAATTATCGGATTTATATATTTCAGGGTATCTATAATTCTTATCTCAGATATAGGAAATTTTAAATTTATGTACTCTTTTAATGCTTCAGCTGCATGACCATGTCCACCGCCAGCAGAAACTGAAAGAATCAAAACTCGCATTTAATCACCTTCTGGTTAAGTATGTAATAACATTATATAAAATACAAGAGTAATAATAAACTAATTTAACTAACAATTAAGAAAAAGTTAATATTAAGAAGAAAATATATAACATTGTATATATAGTATAATAGAAAAACTAAGTTTATAGCTATAAACTTTTGTAAATATTATAAAATTTATTTTTAGCTTAGGCACATTCAAAAAAATAACTAGTCAGTATGCTAGTCTATTTTGTATCATACTGCATCAGCAGAACCCTTTGATAGAAGAACTATCAGCGTAACCTGTTTCCTTGTCTGGCACAAAATATCAGTCGTATCTTTGACTCGCTAATTTCTTTCATATGCCTTATAAAATATAATTTTGCTCTGAAAGAAATATTTTATTCATAATGTTTTAAGTAAATGTTTAGATAATGCATAACAATTAGTTAAATATAGATAATATAAATAGGTTTATCCGATGGCTACCGATTTCTAAGCCTCAAATGGAGTTTAAATAATTAAATGATATTTAACGAGCAAAGTATTATTAATTTGATATGGTGTCGAAGATAAATCCCACCTGAAACTAAGAATTCTGTTTATAACAAAAATTTAGGAGGAATTTTTATGGAAAGTACTAGAAAAAGAATAATATATACAGTAGTAGTTACATTGATAGTGGTGTTTTCAAGTACATTTGCAATTCTTATGACTCTTGAGAGAACTGATTATAGGAATTATCTTCAAGCTGAGTATAGTAAAAACATGTATGATCTTATAAATTCAGTACAAAACATAAGAGTTGATTTAGGGAAAGCCAGTATAGTTGGTTCTAAAGAGCAGAGTATAGTTGTATTTGAAGAAATATTTAGATATTCATCTATGGCCAATGATAAACTTCATTCTTTACCAGTTTCAGAACAGATTACTGGTGATACAGGTAAGTTTTTATCCCAAGTAGGAGATTTTTGCTACACATTAACAAAGGTATCTTCTGAAGGAAAAGAATTAAGGGAAGAAGATTACAATACTATAGATAGGTTAAAGAATGAATCCTTTACGTTAGAACAGCAGTTAAAAAAGATATCAGATGAAGTAAATGATGGTAAAGTTAAATGGGGTGAAATAAGGAAAAAAGCAACTGGTGTGTTTGCAAGTAATAAAGAACAGCCTATAGGTGAAAAATTTCAAGGCATACAAAAACAAGTAACTCAATATCCTGCTTTGATTTATGATGGACCATTTTCTGATAATGTTTTAGAAATAAAACCTAAAATAAATTCTCAAAAAGAAGTTTCCCAGAAAGAAGCAGCAGAAATTGCTAAAAATATTATAGGAAAAGATAAGGTCGAGAAAATAGAATTTAAAGCTAATGCGGGAAAACAAAATATAGACTCATATAGATTTTCTGTGAGTACTAAGGGGAGCGGTGATAAGAAGATAACTTGTGAAATAAGTAAAAAAGGGGGAAGAGTATTATATTTAATTGATGATAGAAAAATAAATACTGCTAAGGTAGATGCTAAAAAATCCACAGATATCGGTGCTAAATACCTTGAAAAAATAGGATATAAAAATATGATTCCTACATATACACTAAACTATGGAGACGTTATGGTCATAAGCTATGTATACAAACAACAAAATGTTATAGTATATCCTGATCAGATAAAACTTAAAGTTGCCCTAGATGATGGAAGTATAATTGGTATAGAGTCTGAAAAATACCTTGTAGCCCATGAAGAAAATAGAACTATAGCGTCACCTAAAGTAACTATAGATGTAGCAAAGGAAAGAGTTGGAAAAAAACTTAATGTAAATAATACTAGACTTGCTATAATACCAACAGAAGCAAACAAAGAAGCTTTGTGCTATGAATTTTCAGGAAGTTATAAGGGAGATAATTTTATAGTATATATAAATGCAGAAACTGGATATGAACAAAAAATAGTTGAAATTATAAATACACCTAACGGAGAACTTACAATGTAAGCGAAATACGACGTAAGTGGTGTAGTGAATTTTAACTGTATTGCAGCTGCTATATATTGTTCAGAAACTAGTCGCTT
>CAZKOJ010000045.1:0-26643 GCA_964554365.1 uncultured Clostridium sp.
TAAAAACCAATTTTTTCATTTTTCGCTTTTGAAAAATCATTATCCTTTCCGCTGTGATGGTATATTGGAACATCTCCATTTAAGCCTTTATTTATAAGCTCTTCTGGCTTTTTTATTCCTTGTACCACAGGAACTTGGATTACCTTTTTACCTTCAAATCTAGCCATCTCAACTTGCTTATCAGCAGCAACAATTATTGCTGCTGCATT
The DNA here is from genome assembly GCA_964554365.1 of uncultured Clostridium sp. Lineage (GTDB taxonomy): Bacteria > Bacillota > Clostridia > Clostridiales > Clostridiaceae > Clostridium_AM. Next base: position 210 of record CAZKOJ010000045.1, read on the forward strand.
TTTTATTTCATCATCTGTTAATCTATTTTTTATTCCTGTAGAACCATTGGTTTCTACTTTAATATTTACTCCCATTTGTTCAGCTTTATTTTTTAACGCATCTTCTGCCATATAAGTATGTGCTATGCCTGTAGGACATGCTGTTACTGCCAATATAAATGATTTTCCTTCATTACTTTCTTCTGTATTATTTTTTTCTATATCTTCCCCTTGTAAATGAGTGTTTTCTGCCTTATCAATTAAATCTAAAATTTCATCTTCTGTTTTTATATCCATAAGTTTTTTTCTAAAATCTTCATTCATAAGCATAGTAGACAATCTAGATAATGTATCTAAATGATCATTATTAGCATCTTCAGCAGCCGCTATCATAAAAAATATATATGCATTATTTCCATCTAGTGAATCATAATCTATTCCCTGCTTTGATCGTCCAAAAACTAAAGCTGGAACCTTAACAGCTGCAGTTTTAGCGTGAGGAATTGCAATTCCATCACCTATACCTGTGGAAAACTGTTCTTCTCTTTGTAATACAGCTTTTTTATATTCTTCTTTATCATTTAATCTACCTGCATTCTGCAGTTTATTTACTAATTCATCAATTACTTCAGATTTTGTGTTAGACTTTAGATCTACAATAATGGTATCCCTTTTTAACAATTCTGTAATTTTCATTTCTATTCCCCCTCGTATAATTTTAAAGGTTTTCATCCATATTTATAATTTAGTTATATTTACTTGTGGCAGCAACTCTTCTACCTTTTGTTTTTTACATAAATCCATTGAAAAAGTTGTAGCACTTCCTGATGCTGCTCCCCATTTAAAAGCTTCAACAACATTTGAAGTTTCCAAATGTTTAGCCAAAAAACCAGCTATTAGTGAATCTCCTGCTCCCACTGAATTTTTTACAATACCTTTAGGTGCTGATCCATGATAAATACCTTCGCTACATATTAGCAGTGCACCTTCTCCAGCCATGGAAATAACTACATTTTCTGCTCCCATGGTCCTAAGCTGTTCTGCATAATATATAATTTCTTCTCTACTTTCAATTTTCACACCAAATATTTCAGATAATTCATGATTATTAGGTTTTATTAAAAACGGCTTATATTTTAATGTGGAAGTTAAAGCTTCTCCAGTTGTATCCACAACTACTTTTACTTTTTTATGAGAACATTTTTCTTGAATTAATGAATATATATCCCTAGACAATGACTTTTGCACATTTCCTGCTAATACTAAATAGTCATTTGAATTTAAAGCTTGTATTTTTTCAAATAATTCCCTTAAATGCTTCTTTCCTACAAGAGGACCTGACCCATTTATCTCTGTTTCTTCACTAGATTTAAGCTTAACATTTATTCTTGTATCTCCATTTACCTGTATAAAATCAGTGTAAATACCTTCATTTTGCAATGAGTTTTTTATGAATGCTCCTGTAAATCCTCCAATAAATCCTAAGGCTTTACTTTTCACTCCAAGGTTGTTTAAAACCCTTGATACATTTATACCTTTTCCTCCAGGATATTTTTCTTCCCTTACAACTCTATTTACTGTTCCTGATTGAAAATTTTCTACTTTAACAACATAATCTATAGATGGATTAAAAGTTACAGTATATATCATTTAGTTTTCTACCACCTTTACAATAGTTTTTTTGCTATACCCTTCGTAATCTTCTATTTTAGAATTAGTAATAATTGTAGCCTCTCTTAAGTCTGCTACTTTTACAAAACTAACTTCACCAAACTTACTTTCATCAGCTAAAACAAAAGTTTCACTAGAATGTTTCATAGCATTTTCTTTTAATATTGCCTCTTCCGAATCAGGTGTGGTAAATCCACATTCCATGTGTACACCATTAATACCTAAAAAACATTTATCAAATCTGAATTTTTGTAGATTTTTTAAAGCATCTGATCCTATAATTGCTTTTGTTACACTTTTAACTTTTCCACCTAAAATATATGAATTTATATTTCTTTCAACAAGGCTATTTATATGTTTTAACCCATTTGTAACTACTATTATATTTTTTTTATCTATATATTGAATCATCTCAAAGGTTGATGTACCTGCATCTAAGTAGATACTGTCTCCATCTTCTATAAGAGATGCAGCAAATTTAGCTATAGCTGTTTTTTCCGCTACACTCTGAACCTCTTTTTCATGATAACTAAGTTCAGTTAATCTTCCCTTCAGCAAGGTTGCCCCTCCATGTATTCTTTTCAATACATTAATGCTTTCCAACAATGTAAGGTCTCGTCTTATGGTAGATTCTGAAGTATTGGTTATTTCTATAAGGTCACTTATTTTTGTCATTCCTTTTTCTTCAAGAAATTCCAATATTAAATTATGTCTTTCCTCTGTCAACAAAACTTATCACCTTCTTATATTTCTTATGTAAACATTATAATATAAAAATATTCAAAAAAAACAATCATCGAATTTCAAATTAAGTCAATTAATTTCACAATACCATCCAAAATCAATCATAATGTTATTGTTAACTTTTTTCTACTAACTCATAGAATGATACTATATATACTAAATCACATTAATTTTAACTAGGAGCGTGAATTTCTGTGGATTATATTGATTTAAATTTAGAATCTAAAGCAAACTTATTCCGCTGAGGTTATCAATGTGAATTACCTGTAGGTAATATAATTGGTACCTTATCATCAACGCCACCTTCTACTATGCCCCCAAACTTTTCCCCATTAAAATCTAAAGCTATTAATAATATTGATATATCTGGTTTAACCATTAATGGTAATGGATTAAAGCCATTTATGTTTAAACATATTTATATATGGCTTAGAGATGGGATAAACTTTTGGGCATGGCTCACTTATATATATGGATCACATACTGGTGGTTGGAGATGGGATGGATCTTATTGGATATGTTTTGAAATAGACTTGAGGAAAATAGATGTTTATTTATAGCTAAAATGCACTATTTTAATTATAGCAAAAACAATCCCCATAATACGGGGATTGTTTGCACTATAGTTTTAACACTAAACTCTTTTACACATTCAACTAAGATTCAGATACTCAAACTCCACCTGAATCAAGGTTCACTTGATTCCCTTCAATATGAAGTATGTCCCCTTCCTTTGTGCCTACTGGAATATTAATTCTCTTTATTTCCATCATGCTTTTATTCTCTTTTTTACAAATAGCATACGGCCCTTCAAATCTATCTATTACAACTTTCATTCGCTTCCCCTTCTTTCACCGTTTTTAAGTACACTATATATTATACACGATTTATAATATTTTTTCCATATTATTCCTTTATTTGTTTTTAACAGATGAGTATAATAAAAAACAAACAAGTTAAATCATGACATTTTTAAGGCAAGTGTAACAATTTTGAAAATTAATGTTGACAATGGATAAAATTATGATATACTAATTTTAAAGAATTTAATACTTCATTATGATAAAGAAGAGTAGTGATAAATACCTTTAAAGAGAAGTTGTAGTTGGTGTGAACAACTAAGGATTTGTTATGAAGGGCGCTTTGGAATGAATATAACAAAAGCAGAGCTTATGCTAAAAAGGGTGGAACCGCGGAAAATTTTTCGTCCCTTTGCAGTATGGCTTTTTTATTTTTTAAAAATTATAAAATTTAATAATTCACTATGAAAAAGATAAGTAATAATAACTGTCTTTAAAGAGAGGTTGTGTTTGGTGTAAACAACTGAGGATTTATTATGAAGGGAGCTTTAGAGTGAAACTAATAAAAAGAAGGGCTTATGCCAAGAAGGGTGGAACCGCGGAAAATAATTTTCGTCCCTTTATGGCAAGCCTTTTTTATATACAAAAAAATATTAAAAGGTAGGAGTGGTTTTATATGAAAGGAATTATTACTGTAATCGGAAAGGATAAGGTAGGTATTGTTGCTGGGACAAGTTGTGCATTATCTAAATTAAATATTAATATTTTAGATGTAACTCAAACTATTATGGAGGACTTTTTTACCATGATAATGTTGGTAGACTTATCTGAGGCTCACATTCCCTTTGACGAAATTAAAGAAGCTTTATCTTTGGAAGGAAAAAAACTTAATGTAGATATAAAAATTCAAAGAGAAGAAATTTTTAATTCAATGCACACAATTTAAGGAGGTATAATTATGAATATAAATAATGTATTAGAAACTATAAAGATGATTGAAGAGGAAAAATTAGATATTCGTACTATAACCATGGGAATATCATTACTGGATTGTTGTGATTCTAATGGAGAAAGAGCAAGAGAAAGAATATATGATAAAATAACAAAATCAGCAGAAAATTTAGTGAAAGTTGGTAAACAAATAGAGAGTGAATTTGGTATTCCAATTATAAATAAAAGAGTTTCTGTCACTCCTATTTCACTAATTGCAGGTGCTTCAAATGATAAGGACTATGTTAAATATGCTGAGGTATTAGATAGAGCTGCTAATACTCTTGGTATAGATTTTATTGGAGGTTTTTCAGCTCTAGTTCATAAAGGCTATACTAAAGGAGATAAAATATTAATACAATCTATCCCAGAAGCGCTAAGCCGTACAAAGCTTGTATGCGCCTCTGTAAATGTAGGCTCTACTAGATGTGGAATAAACATGGATGCTGTAAAAGAAATGGGTATTATAATTAAGAAAACTGCAGAACTTACAAAAGACTCTCAGGGTATAGGATGTGCAAAGCTAGTGGTATTTGCAAATGCTGTTGAAGATAATCCTTTTATGGCTGGTGCCTTCCATGGTGTTGGTGAAGCTGAAACTATAATAAATGTAGGAGTAAGTGGACCTGGAGTTGTAAAAAGAGCTTTGGAAAAAGTAAAAGGTGAAAGCTTTGATGTAGTAGCTGAAACTATAAAAAAGACAGCTTTTAAAATAACAAGAATGGGACAATTGGTAGCAAAAGAGGCTTCTTCTAGATTAAATGTTCCTTTTGGTATTATAGATTTATCTTTAGCTCCCACCCCTGCAATTGGTGATAGCGTAGCTCATATACTTGAGGAAATGGGTCTTGAAAGTTGTGGAACTCATGGAACTACTGCCGCCTTAGCATTATTAAATGATGCTGTAAAAAAGGGTGGTGTAATGGCTTGTACTCATGTTGGAGGACTCAGTGGTGCTTTTATACCAGTTAGTGAAGATGCAGGTATGATAGCAGCTGTAGAAAAAGGTTCTTTAAACTTAGAAAAACTAGAAGCTATGACTTGTGTGTGCTCAGTTGGACTTGATATGATTGCTATTCCTGGAGATACTCCAGCATCAACTATTTCTGCAATAATAGCAGATGAAGCAGCTATAGGTGTTATAAATAACAAGACTACTGCTGTAAGATTAATTCCTGCTCCTAACACAAAAGTAGGTGACACTGTTGAATTTGGTGGACTTTTAGGCCATGCTCCCGTTATGGCAGTAAGCAAATTTTCTAGTGATTCCTTTGTTGCTAGAGGTGGAAGAATCCCTGCACCTATACATAGTTTTAAAAACTAGTATATATTTATTAAAATGAGATTAACCTTCACATGGAATTTATATCCATTGTGAAGGTTATTTCAGTTTAACTATATATTATAAGTTATTGAATAAATTTAAAATCATTAACAATTTATATACTGTTTTCATACAATAAATTAGACTATTTTAATTTTAAATTATTAATAAAATTTCCATATAAATTACTAGGAGGTTACTATGTATCCATTTTATTGCCCATTCACTATGTTTAAACATACCAATAGTGATGTAAACTTTCCATTTAGGACTAATTCACTCTATACCATGGGAACTTCTAATTATATGAGGTTTTCAACACTTGAAAATCATATTGTGGTAAAATCAAAAGAAATAAATCACAAAAAAAAATACATTGAAGAAACTATAAAAATACCTGTACTAAATGGTATTAAAAATGAAAATATGCAAAAATATATTAATACTTCCATTGAAAGTGACATTATGGAATTTGCAAATCAAATGGACCAGGCAGCTAATGAATATGGACTAGAATATGAAAAGCAAGGTAAAAAGCCTATTCCTTATGTAGCTGCTACCAACTATGTTATTACCTATAACAAAAATAATATCTTAAGTATTTCAATTTTATACTATCAATACATTAATGGGAAACGTTCATACATTAAAACTTCTTATAATTTTGATTTAACTACTGGAAAGCCTTTAGGTTTAGGGGACTTATTTAAGCCAGGAGTGGCCTATACACATCTTATTAATGAAGAAATTAAAAAACAGCTATCTATGAATAAAAATTTATATATGCCTAATGCAGCAGCAAATTTTGAAGGTATTCAACAAGGCCAACCCTTTTACTTAGAAGATGGAAATATTGTATTATATTTTGGATTTAACGAAATTGCACCTACCGTATCAGAAATTCCTATAATAAAAATTCCTTTTTCTAGTTTTAAAAATAATATAAAAGATATCTTTTTAAAATAAATAAAGCTAATATAGAATTTTATTATATATTTATATAAATTTATGAAAATTGGTATTATTTTTATAAATGTAATGATTATTCATAGTTCACCTTCATTTACATTCATTTAATATATATACATTGAGCAAACTATTTGTAGATTAGATTTTATTAAAACTCTTTAATTTAAAGAAGGTGATTTTATGAACATATTAAGTGCTGTTATTGCATCCATAATTACAGTTAACAATTTATCTGCCATTAGTGCATATAAAAACACAAAAGATATTTCATCAGATAACTCACATAGCTATATTGAATTCTCTGATGAAAGTCACTCAAATTTTAGTTTATCAAAATATTTAAATAATGTATTTAATGATTCTTATGCCGGTCTTAGTACTAAAGAATATGGATGGTATTTTCAACCTCGTAATGATAAAAATCCTCCAGAGGCACCAAAGGAAACCGCAAACTTTGTACCAAAATATTCTTGTTATCATTTAGGAGATACTTCAAAAAAAGTTTTATACTTAACTTTTGATGAGGGGTATGAAAATGGATATACTAGTCCAATTTTAGATGTGTTAAAAAAACAGAATGTAAAAGCTGCATTTTTTGTTGTTAAACCTTATATTACATCAAATGAAGATTTAATTAAAAGAATGGTTAATGAGGGACATTTAGTATGTAATCATAGCTCTCATCACCCTTCTATGGCTTCTATAAAAAAACAGGAAAAATTTAACAAAGAGTTGTCCGAAGTAGAAGAAGCCTTTGAAAAAGTTACTGCTCAAAAAATGCCTAAATATTTTAGACCTCCTATGGGAAAGTATAGTGAATTATCATTATATTATACTAAAAATTATGGTTACAAAACTATATTTTGGAGCTTTGCCTATAGTGACTGGAAAATTAATAAGCAGTCTTCACCAGAATCTGCTAAAAAACGTATATTGGATAAAACTCATAATGGTGCTATTGTGTTGTTACATGCAGTTTCAAAAACTAATGCTGAAATATTAAATGATTTAATTACAGAATGGAAAAATCAAGGATATGAAATAAAAAGTTTAGATGAATTACCTGAACAGAAAATAATGTAGTGTATTATATATTTTACTTGAACATTTACTTAATTTCAATTTTCTCAACTAAGTACAATAGACCATTGACAAATTATGTTTGCCAATGGTCTTTTTATATTTGATGTTTTTAAATTTTACATATTATCTATATTGATGATTGTTTCTTTTTTTATCTGCAGTTTACTATCTTCATATATGACTTTACTGTTAAAAAGTAATAAATAGCATAAATGCAACTATATGATGTTAATGTAATTGCCATAGGTACTAACATACCTGAACGTATTATTACTCTATTAAGTAGTACGAAGGCTAATGTGCTATGAAGTATTCCTAAGGCTAGAGGTGAAGCAAATGATGTAAATACCTGTTTTTGAATAGATCTTTTTATTTCATCCTTGGTTATTCCTATCTTTTTCAGTATCTCATATCTTTTTTTATCATCGTTAGCTTCTGTAAGCTGTTTAAAGTAAATTATACTCCCTGTAGAAAGTAAAAATATTAAACCTAATAAGACACCTATAAAGAATAGCATTGAAATAAATATTAGTATACTTACATTTTCATATTCATAGCTAAGCTTTACTTCACTTGGCATAATTCTTATAATATCTTTTGATAAAGCTTTGCTGTCTCTTTGGTTTTCCACTATGTAGCCCTTAAGTCTAAGAACATTTTCCTTATTATAATATTTATTATAAATTTCATCCTTAACTAATAATGTTATTCCTGGAAAAACATCATTCATAACATCGTACTCTTTACGATTTATTATTTTAAAAGCATCCTTTAAATTACCATAAAATATATTGGTGGTTTTACCTTTAACCCCATCAAATTCTTCTGATCCATATTTTAACACTATTGCTTCTGAGGTTGAGGAAAGTTTAAGAGTATCTTTTATACCCCTAATTTTAGCTATCTCTTCAAATTTACTTTGGGATATTAATGCAATCGCATCCTTATTGTTTCCTGCGAAGTTCAATATTTGCCCATTTACTTTCACAAGTTCTACTTCTTTTGATAATATAAGCTTATTTTCTTTATACTTCCCTATTAAGTTTTCAACCTTTTTATCTAAAGATTTATCATTACTTATGTAACAATATGAAAAAGGAGTTGACATTTTATCTATTTTTTGAAAACTATAATAAAAAGCATATCCATACCCCATAGATGTTAATGTAACTGCATTAAGCAGCGCAATTATTGCTAAATTTCTTCCATTAGATTTTATCCTATACAAAACATGAGATATACTTATTATGTTATCTCCTTTATAGTATAAGCTCTTTTTATTCTTTAAACCATTTATTATAAATATTAAAAATGTCCTAAAGAAAATAAAAGTTCCAACTATTGAACATACTAATATAATCGGTATATTTAGCATAAATGTTGGCGAATCATGGATACCTATAACTGCTGCTATTTCTATGCCTAACGCAACTATAGCAAGTATAGCTAATATTATAGATGGCTGACTTTGCTTTTCACCTTTATTTTCAGCTTTGAATAAATCTATAAGTTTAAATCTATAAATTATAGTATAAGCATTTATAGAAACTATTAAGAATAGCACACCAAAAGCTATAATAGTATTTAAAACAGCTTTCAAACTTACAGAAAATTTTATAGCTACATTTATTCCAATAAACTTGGCTAAAATCATTATAAATAGTTTACACAGCAGTCCTCCTAATAATATTCCTATTACAAGTGCAAAGATTCCCATAATTATATTTTCATAAAAAAGCATGGAACCTATTTCTTTCTTTTTTAGTCCTAATAATGAGTAAAGACCAATTTCCTTCTTTCTTTTTTTTATAAAAAAAGAACTGGAATACAATATAAATATAGCTGAAAATATAGCGATTATTATAGATGCTCCTTTAAACACCATGAGCATTTTAGGGTCACTTCCCACAAATGATTCCACCTGCTTATTAAACCTTATCCCCTCAAAGGTAAAATATATAATTACATTAAATACTATGGAAATAAAATAAATAAGATAATTTTCAAAATTGTTTTTTACATTCTTTTTGGCTATTTTAAATAACATTTCTCATCCTCCTATGTTCTTTCAATGTCTATATTAATATTTTATTAAAATTTTAGAATTTACGCCATTTATTTGACTTACATTTAAGTGTTTAATCTTACATTTTCGTAACATAGAAAGCTGAAAAAATACCATGCTAATATCACATACCAGCATGGTATTATTATGTTTAATTACTTGTGCTCCTTAATACTTATTACTCCCGTTATAGCTTTATTTGGACACGCTTTTTTACATTCTCCACATCTTATGCACTCAAGACTATTAGGTTTTTTGTAAACCTCTATATCCATTTTACATTTTTTAGCACAAGCTCCGCAGCTTGTACATTTATGTTTATCAATATCCAACCTATATATACTTATAGGATTGAATAAAGAATATATAGCGCCTAGTGGACATATAAACCTACAAAACGGCCTAAATATAACTATGGATACTATAATTGTAATTATCAATAATGCTGCCTTCCAAGCAAATAAAAAACCTATAGCAGATCTTAAAGAAGTGTTTAGTAATGTAAGAGGTATTCCTCCTTCAAGAGTTCCCGCTGGGCATATATACTTACAGAAAGTTGGATCTCCCATACCTAAATCATTTACCCAAAACATGGGAAGTATAATAACAAACACCAAAAGTATTACATACTTTAAATATTTAAGTTTTTCAAATTTTTTACTCACCTTAAACTTAGGAGAAGGTATTTTGTTTAGCAACTCCTGTATAAAGCCAAAAGGACATAACCATCCACACACAAATCTGCCCATAGTGACTCCTATAAGAGTTAAAACTCCTACTATATAAAAGGAAAATTTGAATCTTATATCTGAAATAACTGCCTGTAAAGAACCGATAGGACAGGAACCAAATGCTCCTGGACACGAATAACAATTAAGTCCAGGTACACATATGTTTTTTGTCTTTCCTTTATAAATGTTCCCATCTAAAAATCCTTTAAAATAACCATTAGTACTAATCAATGTTATTATTTGAACTAATTTTCTCCTTATATTATCCAATTCCTATACACTCCAAACAAATGTTAATAGCTTTTATTAGTACTTTTGCAACTTCGCCTCTATAAATTCCAGCAGATATAAAAGCTATACTACCTATAATCAAAAAAACTCTTATCTTACTTTTCATAATTTGTACCTACTTAATTTGTTGCAAGTTGTTATCTATTATCTTTTTATATCCTTCTTTGCTCTTTGAACCTACTACGGTTTCTAAAATTTCTCCCTTGCTATTCACCAACACTGAAGTTGGAACTGCAGTGGCTTTTTGAACAAATTCATTTTTAAATTTTTCATCTGGTATTAAATTTACAAAATCTGCATTTTTCTTTTTTAATATTTGTAATGCTTGCACTTCATTTGCATCACCATCAGAAACAACCCCTACTATATTTACACCTTTTGCTCCATATTCTTTATATAATTCTTGAAGTATAGGCATTTCTTCTATACATGGTCCACAAAAAGTTCCCCATATATTTATCATAGTAAGTTTTTTATCTTTAAATATATCATTATTTACTTCTTTATCATTTATGTCCTTAACTTTAAACTGTGGTACAGTTTTTAAATCTCCAAAAGCCCCTTTCTGAATTTCATCACTTTTCTGTGTTTGTGCTCCATTTGAAGCTTTCTTATCCTTGACACCGCATGCTGCTAAACTTAAACTCATAGTCACTAACAACACAGAAATAATTATTTTTTTCATTTTTTTATTCCTCCCTCTATAATCTTCAAATTTCTTTAATATACTCTATATTATTTATTCTAAATAAAAAAAATATATGTAACAATTCAGTTGACTTACAATTTGTTTATGAAACTTACACTTTTGTAACATTAGATAAAAAATGTATAGATGTTTTATACCATTATACAAGAGTATTAAAAAAAATCATAGTTTTCATAGTTTTTTTTAAAAAAATCTCTCTAAAACTTTGTATCCTAGTTATAATGAATACAAACATAAGTAGTAACATAGCTCTATCCATAAATTGAGATAATATATTAGCTACCTTATTATCGTCTTATGTCAACAGTAACAATGTAGTTTAACAGTTCATAAAAATTATATATTAATTAAACTAATAAAAACTATGATATAATAGCTAATGTCTAATATTAACATTACAGTACTAGATATACTTTAAACAAACCAAATAAGAAGGAAGAGGAGATTTATCTATGGACGATATAAACATTGGAGAAAAGATATTGGAATATCGCAAAGCAAAAAAATTTACTATTAGAGACTTGGCAAAATTGGCAAATGTAACACCTTCTTTACTGAGTCAAATTGAGCGAGGATTAGCTAATCCTTCTTTAAATACACTTAAAACTATTGCTAAAGCTTTAAACGTTCCTTTATTCACCTTTTTTGCTACTCCGGTAAATACTAAAGAGTTAGTTATAAGAGCAGATAAACGTAAGAAAATGATGCTCCCGGATAGCGAAAACATAGTATACGAATTGCTGTCACCAGATTTAAATGGTTCCATTGAATTTGCACTAATGAAGTTAACACCCAATTCTCATTCCTCAAACGAATTAATGGAACATGAAGGAGAAGAAGCAGCCTTTGTTTTAGAAGGAAAAATTAAACTTTATTTGAATAACAACACTACTATATTAAGTAGCGGAGATAGCGTTCGAATACCTAGCGGTACGAAGCACAAATGGGAAAATCCATATGATATAGACACTAGCATTATTTTTGCTATCACCCCACCATCATTTTAATGTGATGCCATAGTTTGAGTTTATATTGCCATATTTAGTGATTTACCCATAGATAATATTTTTGAAAATCAAAAGACCGTATTAAATTCTCCAATACAGTCTTTGATTTTTAATAAAGAATATGATTTTATTGTATTTTATGACCTGATAACTCACAACCTTTTTTGTAATAAGATTCCATTATATCCTTTGGAACCATACTTCCGCCTGTAGCCCAAGCAATATGTGAAGCATTTTTCATTTTATCTTTTAAGTTGTTATTTTCTATATATTTTTGTCCAGCTTCATCTTTAAATAATTGAATTGAACCAGGTATTCCTGCTAAAGCAGAAGGTTCTAGATAAATATTTTCTGAATCTATTAGCGTACTTAAAAGGACATATAATTTCTCATCTTTTGCTGTATAAGATCCGCTCATTAAGTTTTCTAATGTTTTCCCTACGAAACCAGAAGCTCTACCAACAGCAAGTCCATCTGCATCTGTAATATTGTCTATTCCAAAATCCTGAACGCATACTTTATCATGCATCTCTGTCATTAATCCTATAACCATACATGGAGAATGTGTTGGTTCAGCAAAGAAGCAGTGTACATTATCCTTAAATATTAATTTTAAACCAAATGCAACTCCCCCTGGTCCGCCACCAACTCCACATGGAAGATAAACAAACAGAGGATGCCTTTCATCTACAACTACGTTAATTTCTTTTAATTGCTTTTTTAGTCTACAAGCTGCAACTGCATATCCTAAGAATAAGTTAGCTGAATTTTCATCATCAACAAAATACATATTTGGATCTGCCTCTGCTTGTTTTCTACCTTCTTCTACTGCTTTACTGTAGTCTGACTCATATTGAACTACTGTAACCCCTTTGCTTCTAAGTAAATCTTTCTTCCATTGTTTTGCGTCAGCTGACATATGAACATACACCTTAAATCCTAGTTGAGCACTCATTATACCAATGCTAAGGCCTAGATTCCCAGTTGATCCTACTGCAATAGAATACTTAGCAAAAAATTCTCTAAATTTATCACTATCTAAAATTGAATAATCGTCTTCTACTGTTAGCATATTATTTTCAATCGCCAAATCTTCTGCATGTTTTAGAACTTCATAAATACCACCTCTTGCTTTAATTGATCCTGAAATAGCAAGATGACTATCACATTTTAGCAGTAGTTGTCCTAAAATTTCTTGATTAAACATTTCCTCAATTTTTCTTTGCATATTAGAAATCTTAACAACAGGAGATTCGATAATTCCATTTGTTTTTTGTGTTTCTGGGAAAACTTTAGCTATATATGGAGCAAATCTTTTTAATCTTTCTTCTGCGTCTTTTACATCTTCTTCTGACAAGAAAATCTTTTTTATAGTATCTTCAAACTTTCCGTATTTTGAATTTGTCCAGAATACCTCTTCAGTTGAAATGATTTTGTCCATTAGAGGATATTGTTTTTTCCACTCTTTTATGGTTTTTCCTTGAATTATTTTACTTTCCATGTGACACCCTTCTTTCTTTTTATAAGCTTTTCGCTACAAAACGTTTTCTTAATTTGTTAAGATATAATATATTTATAATGGTTATTTAATGGATTTTTGTTAAATTAAATTTAATTTTGTTAAATACAGTTTAACAAAAAAATTATATTCAGTCAAATTGTATTTAATTAAATCAAATGAAATTTAACGCTTTTTTATATTTTTAAAAATATGTTTTAAACGTTTAATAATGCAATATCAACGTCAAGAAGATTTTAATCATAAATAAAAGTAGCAGTATCCTATAAAAACTAGGTTACTGCTACTTTTGAATTATTATTTTAAATGAAGCCTTAGGCATCTTTGGCTTGTTATTTATTTTCAGATGCCTTATACATGTGTTTTGATAGAACAATGATCCTAGTACTTATTAAAACATATCTATAAATTTACGTATAACTAACTATTTCTACAGCTTCATTTTCAATTATTTTGCATAATTCTCTTAAGTATTCAGGTGATGGAGTTCCAAACTGCTTTGATGGTTTTTCTAAACCCAGAGCTTCATATTTATTATATCCAAAGGAATGATATGGTAATAGCTCTATTTTGGGCACATCTATATTATTTCTAACAAATTCAGCAGTTTTTCTTATATTTTCTATATCAGAATTCACTCCTCCTATTACTGGTATACGCACTACCACAGGTACTTTCAATTCATTGAGCATAGATATATTCTTTAATATCTTTTCATTACTAATTCCTGTATAAAATCTATGCTTATTATCATCCATATGTTTAATGTCTACAAATATTAAATTTAATTTTTCTAATATGTCTTTCACATCGTCAAAGTTAAAGTAACCAGATGTTTCAATAGCTAAATCTATGGCTTGATTATAAAGTTTATACACAAGATCTCTCAGCATATCTGTTTGTTGCGTTGCTTCACCTCCGGAAAAGGTAACACCACCACCTGAATATCTATAAAATATTTTTTGCTTTTCTATTATTTTTAGTATTTGTTCACTGTTGTAATGATAAATTAAATTTTTCCTACTATTCGTTGGACATACCTTTACACAAAGCCCACAGGATTTGCATCGTTCTCGTTCAATGGGATCGTTTAAATTTATGCCTACTCCAGATGGGCATACTTGAGCACATCTTCCACATTGTATGCATGTTTCTTTATAGTGTGCAACCTTATTAAAATTTGTATAACTTTCCGGATTAGAACACCATCGACATCTAAGAGGACAACCAGCAAAAAATATAATTGTTCTGATTCCATTTCCATCATTAACAGAAAAATTTTGTGGTTCCATAAAATAGCCACTTAAATGATTCATATAAATTCCTCCTAGCTTCAAAAGCAAATGTTAGAGTAAAGACACAGCTTGATTCAGCTATGTCTTTACTCTAATTTTAATAATTTTTGTGTGCTGTTCTTGCTATGATTGCATCTTGCATTGACCTGGATAGATTAACAAATTGTGTACTGTATCCAGCAACTCTAACTAATAAATCTTTGTAATCTGCTGGGTTATTTTGAGCTTTACGCAATGTTTCAGTTGATATTGTGTTAAACTGAACATGGAATGCTCCTAGGGAAAAGAAGGATTGAATCATAGAACCTAAGTTGCTTTGTCCTCTTTTCGTATTTACTAAATCTTCATTTAATCTTAAGTTTAATAATGTTCCACCAGAGTGTACATCTTGATTAAGTTTTGCTGCTGAACGCATAGCTGCCAATGGAGTAGAAGTGTCAGATCCAGCAAAGGGTGATACTCCTTCAGATAGCGGTTCTTTGGCTTTTCTGCCACAGGTCGTAGCTCCAACCACTTTGCCAGTTGGTAAGTAATTAGAAATCCCCATAAAAGCAGTGTTAAAATTGTTACCATTGATGTCTTTATATTTGTGCCCTTCTTTGTAATAATAATTTGCCATTTTAATAGCAATATCATCTACATAGCCAATATCATTACCATACTTTGGAACAGTAAGAGCCAATTGTCTTAAGTCTTCGTAACCTTCCCAATTTGCATCAAGTGCATTTATTAGAGTTTCCATTGTAGTGACTTTATCTTCAAATACTAGTTTCTTGATTACAGCCAAAGAGTTAGATGTAACAGCAAGACCTATTCCCGTAAGAACTGGTCCTAAGTTATATTTTGCACCAGCATCAACTAAGTCCTTACCATTTACCATACATTCTTCTATACATGATGACAAGAATGGTCTTGGAACCATTTCCTTATGGAGTTTTTGTGCTAATAAAGAGGCTATAACTGAATGTTCAATTAAATTATCAAATTGTTTGTAGAAGACTTTTTCAACTTCTTCATAGGTTTCAAAACTGCTTGGACTTTTTTCATCCAAACCTATTTTCTCACCAGTAATTCTGCTATTACCTTGGTTGAGTGCAAATTCTAAAGCTGCAGTAAAATTGATGTTTACTGCTGAGGTCCATTGGCCTGTTTTACGGAAATGTGGAACCACACAGCCACAATTGTTCCAATCCCTAGCATCTTCCGGTTCATAGCCTGCATTTATGAGCATTTGATAACCAGCATTATCGTTATGAATTGCTGGGAATCCAGTACCTTTACTTACCAAATGAGTAACAGCATCTAAAAAGTCACTTGGACAATCTTGATGAATTCTAACACTTAGCCCCGGTTGGTGAGTTTTTATTCTTTCAGTGGCTTTCAAACACATATAGGAAAGATCATTAGTAGCATCTTTTCCATCTCTTGTTTTACCACCAACTGTCAGATTTTGAAATTGATTGTATCCTGCGAAAAATTCAGCGGTATTTGCTGATATTGTCCAAACCCATTCAGAAAGTTTTATCCAAAACGCTTCAATAAGCTCTTGAATTTGATCCTTAGTCATGATTCCTTTATCTACATCAGATTTATAGTATGGATACATAAATTGGTCAAATCTACCAACATTAAGTGCCAACGGATTTTCAGATATTATTCCACCAAGTTGTGTAAACCAAACAAATTGAATAGCTTCATAGAAAGTAGCAGGCGGATTTTCAGGTATCTTACTGCATATTTCAGCAATTTTTAAAAGCTCTTCTTTTCTTATAACATTATTTTCTATGGTCGCCATTTCTCTAGCTTTTTCAGAATATCTATTTGCAAGTGAAATAATCCCCTCAGAAGTAATGATAATTGAATTGTAAAAATCTTTTTTCTTCATATCTTCTGCTGAAGTAAGAGATAGCTTAGAAAGATTTTCTTTAGCTTCTCTAATAATTCCACCAAAGCCTTTTTTAAATAAAACATCTTGATAATCAGGTGTTATTTCACCGACAGCTTGTCTCCATTTGGAATCGCTATCAACAAAACCAGTATCAACTACAACTTTTGCAGTTTCTTTAGGTAATTGTGCTAAAAATGCTTCTTCTAAAGATTTTCCTTCCCAATAAGGAAATATATTTTTTCTAACGAATTCTCTTTGCTCATCTGTCATAATATATGGATCTTGAACTCTTTTATCAAAATTATCCATTTCCTTATCTACCCAGGTCCATGAGAACTCAGGAGTTAAGATACCACATTTTCTAAATTCACCAATAACTCCAATAATAATTTCTCCTTCGAAAATAGTAACATCAATCTGTTCACAAGTGTCTCTAAATGCTTTAGCTCTCCTTATAACTACTGATTCACCTTCTGTTTTCTTGTGTGACTCTGTCCAAATTCTTGCTCTTTCGTAGGAAATCACTGGTTTTGCATTGATATAATTCTGTCTTGCTGATTCAATTTTTTCTGTAATCATAGTTTTCCCCTTTCATTTTTACATTTATATTTATATGTTTTAACATATATTGTTTGCTATAACGGTTTCGATTCTCAAAATGAATCCAGAATACATTTTGAATAATGCTCTGGATTGATTCTAGTATTTAACTATATTTTGAAATATAACTTCGGTGTCATATGGGTTGCTATAGGTGTGATTCCTGTTTGATTTGAACCTCAATGCTCCAGGAGCAGTAAGTTCAAATGTTTGGTCTTCCACAGTCTGCACCAAAGTACCTTTTGTTACCACAATATATTCTTCCGTTGAATTTTGATGAGGAGTAGAAACATGTTTGGCACCTGGAAGCAATTTAATATAAAAATATTCAAACCCAGGTATTGGATTAAAGGGAAATACATTGTATAATATCATTTTCCCATCTGATTCATATACAGGCTCAATATCATCTATTGATATTAGATCATAATTATTTGTTTCACTGCCTAATAACTCAGAAAATGAAATCCGTAAACCTGTGGAAATCTTCCATAATATTGATATTGTGGGGTTTGATTCACCTCTTTCGATTTGACCGAGCATTGCTTTGCTTACTCCAGTTAGATTGGATGTACCTTCTAAAGTCAATCCTCTTTCAAATCGAACCCTTTTTAAAACAGTACCTATATTAGATGTTGGATCTATCAATTTGTATCAACCTTTCTTAATACATGTAAAAAATGTACTTAACTAAATAATAATTTATAAAAATAGTTCATATTTTATCATATGAACTATTTGTTATCTTGGATTATATACGCTATAACATATATTGAATTTAAGATATCACATGAATAATAACTTGTCAATATATTCTATAATAATTTTTAAAAAAACAAATTATAGAAGGAAGTCGCATATCCCTTTCTAATGTGTTTTCACTCCAAAATTTACCTTTATTTCATTATACAGTTATTTAATTTTAGTACGATAGTATATGTAATTAGATTAAAAAAATATAAAATTTTAATATAAAGTTAGTATAAACGTCATTTTTCTTATGTATTCTTTAGTTTTTGTAATTATTTTGCAATTATTTTGCAACTATTTTATTTTTACTTAATATTTACCAAAAAAGCTGTTGAAACATGTTGATTTTAATCACGATATAATTTAGAATGTTATATATTAGATAGATTTGGAATTAAAGATTATATTGAAAATTAAATTAAAATAGTGTTCCTAGTAAATTAATTGGCAGCTTAGTAGTAACTTATATAATTCCATTTACTATAGCAATAATCATCTTTTGCTATTAAAAAGAGATTAAGATTTAATCATAATAAGCTATATAAACTAAAAAGGGAGTGATTAAAGTGAATTTTAAAAATTTAAAACTAAACAGTATTCGTACTAAATTAATTATTAGCCTAGTTTCAATTTGTGTAATTCCATTAATTATAGTGGGATTTGGTTCGTATACTCAATCAAAGTCAATCCTTAGTAAGAAATTAACACTTACAAGTACACAAACACTTACAGAAATAAACAATGGATTGACTAATTACTTTAATGGGTTTTCTGATATAATTTCTCTCACCGCAAATAACCCTGGTATTATAAATATTGATACAGACAATAATTCTGCAATTATATCAGATATATTAAAAGGCGTAAAAGAAAGTGACAAAGATATACTTGGTATATATTATGGAACTACCTCTGGCAAGTTTACAATATATCCCAATGCAAAAATGCCTGATGGATATGACGCAACTACACGGCCTTGGTATAAACAAGCTTTAGAACATAAAGGTAATGTTATAATAACTCCTCCCTATAAAGATGCTGCAACTGGAAATAATGTTGTTACACTTGCACGAACAGTAGAAAAAAGTGGACAAGTAGTTGGCGTTGTGGCGATGGATTGTACACTAACTACACTTGCAGAAGGAATATCTACAAAGAAGGTAGGCAATACAGGATATGTGTTTATTTCTGATGTATCAGGTAATATTTTGGCTCACCCACAAAAGGAGCTTATTAATACAGATACAGCCTCCAAGTTATCCTTTTGGGGTAAAGCAAAATCAGAGAATAGTGGCTTTGTTAATTATGAGGATAATGGTACCAAAAAGTTTGGAGTATATCAAACAAATAAATTAACAGGTTGGAAGTTAGTTGCTGCGTTAGATGAAAGTGAACTATCCAGCGATACAAAGTCTATATTGCAAACAACTTTCTTAATAATATTATTAATGGGATTAATTTCAGTATTCATGTCATTATTATTAAGTACGGGAATAGCTCATAATATCCAAAAGTTAAAAGAAGTATTTGCTAAGGCTTCAAATGGAGACTTAACAGTGTCTATAACCGCTTCAACGAAAGATGAATTTAAAGATTTAGCTATATCATTTAACTCAATGATAAAAAATATATCAGAGCTTATGAATAGTGTTACAAAGTCATCTGAGACGGTATTAGAAACATCAACAAGTCTTGCAAGTATGTCCGAAGAGGTAACAGCTTCTATAAGTGAAGTAGCAAAGGCAATAAATGAAGTTTCCCTAGGGGCAACTGAGCAGGCTCAAAATGCTCAAAATGGTGCTTCTGAAATGGACGACTTATCAAACAGACTAGATAAAATTAGTGTTAACTCTAATGAAATGGATAAAATTTCCGGAGATACTAAAGATTTAGGCTCAAAAGGACTATCCATGATAGATACCTTAATCGAAAAATCAAGCAAAACTAAGACAGCTACTACAGAGGTTAACGATATAGTTCAAGATATGAATGAAAGTACTAAACAAATAAACACTATATCTGAAACAATATCTCAAATAACAGAACAAACCAATCTTTTATCATTAAATGCAAGTATAGAATCTGCACGTGCAGGTGAAGCGGGTAAAGGATTTGCTGTGGTAGCAGAAGAGATAAGAAAACTTGCTGAACAATCGAAGAAGTCAACAGAGGAAATAAAGGGAATTATAGAAAGTATACAGAAGAAATCAGACACAGCGGTAAAGGCTATTAAATCCACTGAAACTGTAGTAAATGAGCAGGACTTAGCGGTAAGTCAAACTCAGGTGATATTTAGTGAAATCCTAAAATCAATTGAAATAATGATTACTAAAGTTAATGAAGTGAAAATATCTATTGTTGATATAAATGAGAAAAAACAATCTACAGTATCAGAAATTGAGAATATTTCATCTATATCAGAACAAACAGCCTCCGCTTCACAAGAAGTTACCGCTTCAGCAGAAGAAATAACAGCTACTATGGAAGAGTTCACAAGACATTCAAGTAAACTTCAAATATTGGCAGAGCAATTAGGAACTGAAATAAATAAATTTAAAATTAATTAATATAGGTACAAAGTAGTAAATGTACGCATATATTTCCGGTATATAATAAATTATATAAACAAAAGGGAGCATACATAGATTTGTGTAAATCAAATCTATGTATGCTATTTTGTGCATGTAGGTGTTATAACAAGTCAAAAGAAAATACTTTATTATCAATATGTAAAAATCATACTTTTCTTTTTAATAGTTACATAGGGTTTGATCATTCAGCTGTCTATAAAATTTTCTTTGCCTTTGCTTCTTTTATCCACAATGGGAATTCACTTAATAGTCTTTCATATAGTTCTTCATCCGACACTTTGTCTAAATCATCTAGTGAAAAGAAACCTGCATTATCAATAAATCGTCCTTTTAAAGTATCTAGTTTTTTAAGCACTCCATATTTTGCATTACCTATACCAACAAACTGCCAAAATATAGGTAGTTTTGAAGATTGAATTAATAACTCTGATATTTCTTTATCTTTATAAATACCCCCATCACTAAAGAAAATAACAAAAACAGGTATACCTGATGTGTGTTCCTCTTCAATACATTTTTTAATAAGGTCTTTCATAACATTTGGTTCATTATTACCACAACCAACTCCCCCAAAAATTCTTGGACGTGGATAAGTTTTTTGTACGTATCCTTCAAAATTATTTACATTAGCCATAGGCGCTCTCATAAATTTATCACCGAAAAACCAAACGTCCATTTCACCATCATCATCCATACATGCAGCCACAGCTAAAATTCTCTCAAAAGCCTTTTGAACGGCACCTTTAGTATATAAATTAGCCATTGATCCCGATGCATCAATAACAGTTACAACCCTTGCCTTTTCTCTATCTATATTTCTTTTTTCCAATACTACTTTAACTTTCTTCTTAAGCAAGTCTACCTTGGTTAAATTAACTCTGCTTTCAATTTTAGACTCACTACTATCTGTTTTTGGTTTATTAATATTTTCTTTAGTTTCTACAATGGTATTTTTATCTTCACTTGATTCTTCATTATCTATCTGTAATCCAAACTTTTGGCATAAAGCAGCTAGTCCACCATAATACCCACTTCCCACAGCTACAAATTTCCATTTACCATTGTATCTGTAGATTTCTCCAAATACCACTGCAGTTTCCTTAGAAAAATTTTCTCCTAAATTAAATCGAAGCAATTCTTTTTCTTTCTCTTTATCCACTATTCTTACATAAGCATCCTGAATTTCACTGAAAAATTGCTTTTTCTTTTCTCCTTCATGTATTGTAACTGTAAATGATAATTTTTCAACATCAACAGAGATTTTATTTAAATCAATATAAATTTGTTCTGCATCTAATCCACAAATTCTATTTTCTCCTAAATGGACTACTCCTTCTTCTCTACTTTTAGGATTCCCATAAAAAATCATATTCTTATCTTCTACACATTTTCCTGTTCCATCTAACAAAAAAACCGACGCATCTAAATCATATTTAAAATTGCTTTTAGAATTTACATTCCAACCGATTTCCACTATAATTTTGGTTGAATTTGAATCATCTTTTGTTAAATCAACCTTTTGTCCTTTTTGTAAAACTATCATATGTAATCACTCCCTCTTATTTATTGAAGCTAATTAAATAATACTACCCACTCAGAATGTTGTCCATACTTGAAAAACACTATTTTCCAATTTGTGCATTCTTAGGTTGATGATATTTCACCCGAGCTTGCTGCCAAGTTTACGTCAAGTTTAGGATTTAGAACTCTATGATTCTAAAGGTACAATAAAAAATAAATGGTAATTTATTTAATTAAACCAATTATACTGAGCTTAATATTCGATACCTATTTCATAATATCTCTTAAAAACAGAAAAAAGCACTAACTTTAACCTAGTGCTTTTTTCACGATTATTCTTCTATATAAGTAATATTGTCATCAAAAATATACTTCAAAGAAATTTTTGAACCTTCTAGTGCAAACATCATTTTTTCAATTACAGCTTGCTCTTCCTTGTTGGTTGTTATAGAAAGTTTATCCTCTTCATTAACTTCAGACTTTAACTCAAATTTATATATAAAATCGTTTATGAGTCTTATCCACTCAGATATATCATTAGAGTCTATGCTTTCCTTCTTTACGAAATCTTTTAGAGTTTTATCTAACTGTTTTTTTGAATATTTCAATATATTTGCCATTTTTCGCCTCCTGATTCTAACCCTAATAAAGTATACCATAAAAATTGAATTTACACCAAAATTTATAGCTGCAAAGAGATCATAGTGTGATTACTACAGCCATTAGTGTAATTATTATTTTGTTTTTGTACATAATAACTATAACTAGTTATTATAAAAATATGAATTATAGGAGGTATTTTATGAGCTTTGATTTTCCAGCTACTACAAAAAAAGTAGAATTGCATACCAATAAAGATGTTAATAATAAAATTAGAAAAGAAACTTTAGAAAATATAGCGAATTATACTGGTAGAGAGAATAAAGAAATTATATCTAGAATAGCAGATCTTAATAAAGAATGGGACATTGAAAGGTTACTTGAAACTAATGCAGCATCTATCGTAATTTTAAGTACAATACTTGGATTTACAGTAAATAAAAAGTGGTTTTCTCTTTCAGGAATAGTAGGAGGATTTCTATTACAACATGCTCTTCAAGGTTGGTGTCCACCAGTGCCTCTTTTTAGAAGATTAGGAATAAGAACTTGTTCAGAGATTAATTATGAGAAGGAATCACTTGAAAATCTACTTAACATTGATTAAAGTTATTCATAACTACCTTATAATCTTATTGGTATACAAGGAAAGACACTAACAAATGTCTTTCCTTAAAAGTGCTAAAATGTATGATCAATTTTAAAAGACATTCCATCCTTTCATTTGTTTTATATTTTAACTGCAACTATACAACAAACTTTATTTATGATAAAATTTTCTTTGGGTAGTATCCTTTTTGGAACTGCACCTAATTGTTTAATGTTTTTATTATTCTGCTCATATCTTATAGAATGAGACAACTTTCAACTTGGAGAATAAACTTCCAGGTGGTGATTTTTATTGAAAATCGGTTTTATTGGTGCTGGGAAAGTAGGTTTTTCCTTAGGAAAATATTTCTCCATTAATAATTTAACCCTAACAGGCTATTATAGTAAAAGTAGTTTCTCATCTAAAGAAGCTGCTAAATTTACAAATTCAAAATTTTATGAAAACATTGAGTCCTTAATTGCGAACAGTGATATTATTTTCATAACAACTCCAGATGATGTTGTTTCTAAAGTATGGCAGACTATAAAACATTTTAATATTAGAGATAAAATTATATGCCACACCAGTGGTTCTTTATCTTCTAAAATTTTTTCAGATATAAACAATTCAGGTGCTTTTGGCTATTCTGTTCATCCTATGTTCCCTTTTTCTAACAAATTTACTACCTATAAATATCTCAAAAATTGTTATTTTTCTATTGAAGGAGATGAAAAATGCTTATGTAAAATGAAAGATTTCATTGCTTCTCTTGGCAATGCTGTACTTTCACTTAATGAAGACAAAAAAAGCCTTTATCATTTAGCTAATGTAACTGTATCAAACCTTGTACTTTCACTTTTAAATAAAGGCTGTAGTTATTTAATTCAGTGTGGTATAGATGAAAAGGATGCTTTAGATTCGTTAATGCCTCTAATAGAAAATAATCTATTAAACTTAAAAGAAAATGGCTTTACAGCTTCTTTAACTGGACCTATTGAAAGAAATGACTTAGGTACACTTAAAAAGCATATGGCCGCTTTACCTATAGCTGACAGAGATATTTATAAAAATTTGTCCTTAACCCTTTTAAATTTATCAAAACAAAAACACCCTGAAAAAGAGTATATTCAAACGGAAAAATTTTTAGGAGGTAACTTATAATGAAAAATACAGTTCAAAGTTTTAAAGAAGCAAAAATTAAAGGTGAAAAATTAACTATGCTTACAGCTTATGATTATTCCACTGCTAAACTTATGGATAGTACAGGCATTAACGGCATCCTTGTTGGTGATTCTTTAGCTATGGTGTGTCTTGGTCATAAAGATACTTTGAGTGTAACTATGGAAGAGATGCTTCATCACACTTCTGCAGTTAAACGAGGAGTAACAAATGCTTTAGTAGTTGGAGACATGCCTTTTATGTCCTATCAAATTTCCGTATATGATGCTGTTAAAAATGCAGGAAGATTTGTAAAAGAATCTCATGTTGATGCAATAAAATTAGAGGGTGGTGCATCTGTCTGTGAACAGATAAAAGCTATAGTTAGAGCTCAAATTCCAGCAATGGGTCATTTAGGTCTCACTCCTCAATCTATAAATATGTTTGGCGGCTTTAAAGTTCAAGGTAAAGCTTTACAAGATGCTAAACAAATTATAGAAGATGCTAAAAAATTAGAAGACGCTGGTGCTTTTGCCATAGTTCTTGAAGGAATTCCAGCTGCTCTTGGAAAAATAATTACAGAAAGTATATCTATTCCTACCATAGGTATTGGTGCTGGTAAAGATTGTGATGGGCAAATACTGGTTTATCAAGATATGCTTGGCATGTTTTCTGATTTCACTCCAAAATTTGTAAAAAAATTTGCTAATATAGGAGATATTATGAAAGAAGGCATAGGTAAATATATAAAAGAAGTAAATAAAGGTAGTTTTCCAGCAAAAGAACAATGTTTTACTATGGATGAAGATATTTTAAATAAATTATACTAAGAAGGGAACTCGATAAATGAAAATCATAAGCAGCATAAAAGAATTAAGGGATTATATAAAGCTTTGGAAAAAATCAGGGCACAGTATAGGCCTTGTACCAACTATGGGTTATTTACATGAAGGTCATAAAAGTTTAATAGACAGGGCTTGTATGGAAAATAACAAAGTAGTGGTTTCTATTTTTGTGAACCCAACTCAATTTGGAGTTAATGAGGATTTAGATAAATATCCAAGAGATCTTATGTCAGATTCTAAATTATGTGAAGAAAGCGGAGTTGATGTAATTTTTAATCCTTCCTCTTTAGAAATGTATGGTGAAAATTTCTCTACTTATGTAAATGTAGAAGAGCTTACTACAAGTTTATGTGGATCTACACGTCCAGGTCATTTTAGAGGAGTATGTACTGTTGTTTCAAAACTTTTTAATATAGTAAATCCTGATAAAGCATATTTTGGTGAAAAAGATGCTCAACAGTTGGCAGTTATAAAACGTATGGTGGAGGATTTAAATTTTGATATTACTATAGTAGGTTGTCCTATTATAAGGGAATATAGTGGACTTGCAAAGAGTTCTAGAAATACTTATCTTTCAGATGAAGAAAAAAAAGCAGCACTTATTTTAAATAATAGCTTAAATAAAGCTAAGAATTTTCTAAAAGAAGGTATTAAAGATAGTGTTATTTTAAAATCAATAATAACAAGAAAACCAAGATTACAAAAAAAAATACTTTGC
>CAZKOJ010000046.1:0-26362 GCA_964554365.1 uncultured Clostridium sp.
TAATATTTTACCTTTTAAATTCTCTTTGCTATTTATATTGGCATTATCATTTTTAACTACAATTATTTGTCCGCCATCTATATAAGGTCCAACAAAATCTATTTCCTTTTTTCTTTGTTCTGTAATACTTAACGCTGATACTATAGCATCAAATTTTCCCGCTTTAAGCGCCAATACTATTCCATTAAAGTCTGTAGTTGCAACTTCACATTTAACACCTAATTTCTTAGCAAGTTCATTTCCTAGGTCTATATCAAATCCTACCAACTCATTTTTCTCATTCCTAAATTCCATTGGTGGATAAGAGTCATCTAGTCCTATAACAAGCTTTCCTGCATCCTTTACTCTTTGCAGTGAATTTGCCTTTTTATTGTTGTCTGTAACATTAGTATTAGTTTTTCCACATCCTGAGAATAAAGAAATTGTCATTACTCCCGTTAATATTATAGCTGATATTTTTTTCATTTATTTGTCCCCCTTAAAATATATTACTTATTTTTTATAAATATCATAACCAAACCACTTTATTGAAAGCTTTGAAAGAGTTCCATCTGATTTCAACTCATCTAAAGCCTTTTCTAAACCTTTTTTAAGCTCTTTATCCTCCTTTTTTAAACCTATTCCCTCTGGCTCCTTAGTTAGCTTTTCATCTAAAATTTTAAATGCATCTCCATCTTTTTTGTTATAGTATCCTCCAACTTGACCATCGATAATTACCGCATCAAGTCTTCCTATGGATAAATCATGAAAAGCTTCCGTACCTTTATCATATTTTTTAAGTTCTTTAATTTGTTTAAGTTTCACAGCAGCTTCTTCTCCTGTAGATCCAAGCTGACATCCTACAATTTTATTATTTAAGTCTACTGAGCTTTTTATACCTGTATTTGATTTTTTCACAGCAATTATTTGACCACCTTCAAGATATGGCCCTGCAAAATCAATTTCTTTTTTTCTTTCATCTGTCATGCTTAACGAAGAAATTATAACGTTGAACTTTCCAGATTTCAGTGCTAATATTATGCCATTCCAATCTGTAGGCATAAATTCCACTTTCACGCCCAGCTTTTTACCTATTTCATTTCCTAGGTCTATATCAAACCCTACCAACTCATTTTTCTCATTTCTAAATTCCATTGGCGGATAAGAATCATCTACACCCACTGTTAGTTTGCCTGCACTTTTTATTTTTTCAAGAGAAGTGTCAATTTGAGCATTACTACTATTATTACTTTTATTATTGCTGCCGCAGCCAGACAATAACCCTAAAGATATAATAGCAGTTAAAAGCATTACTGATATTTTTTTCATATCTTTTCCCCCACCACTATTTATTTTTATAATTATACAATTATAATTATAATTATGCAATACTTTTTTTGAATTTTACTTTATTTTTTTATTTTTTATACATTATTTTTTATATTCTTTTCTAAACCTTTCTAATAAATAATCTATTGCGCCCTTGTATATACGGGTTTTAATTTATCAATGCAGACATAAATTTCATTTTATTTTATAATTATATTTATTCTTAAATTATTATATTTATGCTATCGTTGTTATAGAATCATTTTGTTTTTATTATAATTATACGTTTATACTAAACTTAATTCTTGATTTTAGGTGGCGTTTTCATCTCATCTGAATCTTAGAAATCGGCAGCCATGGAATAAATAAATTTTCCTTTAAAAAATAAAAAACTGGCATATTAAAATACCAGTTTAAAAAATTATTTTTTCTTTTAAATTCCTTTAGGAATAAACGCTACATTATATTTCATAGATATATTTTTCAAAAGAGGTTTATCTACAGTTACGCCTTTTACTTCCTCTAAACTTTTAGCAGAAAATATAACTGTTCCACCTTTTCTGTTATATACCCCTCCTGCCATTAAATACTTATTTCCTGTTATTTCTCTATTATTCACTCTAATTTTACTAGGTTCTACAACTTCATCTTTGTCTGATGACTTATAATTAATTGTTACAAAAACATTATATTTATCCATATCTCATCCCCCATTCATTTCTTGGGTAATTTCATGTTTTAATTATACTCGAACATGTGTTCGTTAGTCAAGCTTTTTATTGTGCAATATTTTATTTCACCTGACTAACTTGGCGTAAGTCTCCAACACACTCTTTGAAAACGAATATCACAAAATCATAGATTTTGGACACAGGTGGGAGTTCAACGCCAAGTAACCCATGCATTTGCAGTTCTAAAATTCAGATGGGGTAAAAAGATCCCCATCTGAATTAAGATCTTGCTTCAATGAATATATTGCTCACTAAATAAAATACTGTTACAATTCTATTATGTTTTTTGGTAAAATAGAACTATTATTCAAATTAAAAAAAGGGGGAATATTTTATGCTTGGAACTGTAGTAAATTTTTTAGCTATTATCGCTGGAAGTCTAGTTGGCATATTTTTAAAAGGAGGTATACCTGAAAAAATAAGTAATACTATAATGCAAGGCTTAGCACTATGCGTAATCTTTATTGGAATTTCTGGAGCCATAAAAGGGTCTAATTTTCTTTTAATTATAATTTCTATAGTAGTAGGTGGCTTTATTGGAGAACTCATAGATTTGGATAATCTTCTTAAAAAATTTGGAGACAAACTAGAAAATAAATTTAAGGGTAAGGGGATAAAAATATCCGAGGGTTTTGTAACTGCAAGCTTAGTGTTTTGCGTAGGTTCTATGGCTATAGTAGGTGCTCTTGAAAGTGGTTTGGAGGGAACTCATAAAATACTTTTCGCAAAGTCTATGTTAGATGGGATATCATCTATGATTTTTGCATCTTCTATGGGTATAGGAGTACTTCTTTCATCATTTTCAGTATTAATTTATCAAGGTAGTATAACTATTGCAGCTTCTTTTTTTAAATCCATTTTAATTCAGTCTGTAATTATAGACATAACCGCAGTAGGAAGTCTTCTTATTATGGGCCTAGGATTTAATATTTTAAATATGACTAAAATAAAAGTGGCAAACTTACTACCAGCAGTTTTTATCCCAATTATTTATCAAGTTATTCTTAATATAATAAAATAAAAGACTTCTTTCTTTTAATTTCAATTGAAAATATTCCATTTATTTTTAAATTTTAATAACTTCACATATTAAAAAGGCAGGTGCGATCGTCACCTGCCTTTTACCCTATAGGAAATACAATAGAAGAATTTAAAGTTATCGTTGCTACAATTTATATAAATCATTATACTGTTATTTGGAATTCCGAGTCTAATAAACATAAATGACTCATATAAATCTTTGCTTAACTAAGTTAGATATCTACTGTAGTAGCTTAATTAATGATACTATAACCCTTACAACATCACTAAACTCGCAGTACCTTAGATTACCTTCTCTCAATAAATTTCAATTCTCCTACATTATTTATATTAACCAAATTAATTTTTTATATTCTAGTAATTTATTCTGATATATAAATATTTTTTGTATTTTATGTTTATTTGCTGATCAAAACATTCATTTTAAAGAGCAATCTAGAATTTAAATTTTTCAACAATGTCTTTTAGCATTTCTACGCTATCTTTATTCTTTTCATTAGCCTGATTTATATCTTGGAGTTTTTCAGAAATCTTTACTGATTTTTCAGATATATTTTGAGTACCTTGTGCACCTTCATTTATAGTTGTACTTACCTCACTTATAGTTCTTACTACACCTTGAATAGAACTATTTAGCTCTTCAGATACAGCACTAAAATTCATCATAAATTTATTAATATTATTAGCATCTTCATTATACTGTTTTGAAACTTCAATCATACTATCATAATCTTTATAAACAGTTTTGTCTATAAATTCTAAAACTTTCATAGCACTTACTGTAAGCTCCTTTACAGAACTTTGAACTAAATTAGTTATATTTTGAATATCTGATGCCGTATTTGAAGATTGTTCTGCAAGGCTTTTTACTTCTCCTGCAACTACTGCAAACCCTTTCCCAGCTTCTCCAGCTCTAGCAGCCTCAATAGCAGCATTTAAAGCTAATAAGTTAGTTTGTTCTGTAATTTGTAGTATAGCATCTGTAAGAGTACTTATTTTTTCTACAGATTTTGTATCCTCTATAGATCTTTCCAACTCTTTTTTTGCACGAGAATATATTTCTGTAGCATTTTCACTTGAAATCTCTGCGGAATTTTTAATTTTTTCTGCTTTTTCTGCTATAGACTCTGAGTAACTAGCTCCCTCTATAGCTTTTTTAAATATAGAATCCACACTATTACCCATTTCTTTTGAAGATGCTGATATTTCTTCCGATGCAGCAGCTGTTTCCTCCATACCTGCTGATATGTTTTCTGTTTCACCACAAGTTTCTTCTGCAAATTCTTTTAATTCTATAGTAAGTCCATCTACTATTGATGCATTATTGTTTATATTATTGCTAGCATTATTTAAATTGGACACCACTTCTCTTAGAGTTTTTCTCATATCGACTACAGCCCTAAACATCTCCCCTACTTCATCTTTATATTTAAAGAGAAACTCATAGCTTTCATCATATCTTAAATCCAAATTAGAAGTTTTATTAATTATTTCTGTAACTTTAGAAATAGGATGAGTAATTCTTCTTGAAAAAACCACTCCTAAAGCAACAAAAACTCCAGTACTAAAAGTCATAATTACTATAATTAAAGCAATTAATTTCTTTACATCTTGTATAATTTCATTTTTATCTTCAGTTAATACAAGTGTCCAGTTTGTTTCTGGAATTATACTATAACGAGAAATTTTTTGATTTCCATTAAAATTATAAGTAACATTGTCATTGGAAACCTTTTCTCCCTTTTTTATCTTTTCCACTACTTCTTTAATTTTATCATTTTCTACTGGCTTTCCTATTTTATCATTAGTAGGATGATAAATCATATTTCCAGTTTCATCCACCACATATGCATAACTAGTTTTTGTACCTGCTATACTTATTTTCTTTAGATATTTAGAAAAACTCTCTGCTCTTACAGCTGACGCTGCATATCCATAATTTTTTCCTTCGATAATTATAGGGCTGGTTATTACTATAATTTGAGCACCTGTAGATTTTGATACTAAAGTTTCACTTATAAAATTTTTTCCTTTTAGCGCTTCACCATTATATTTTCTATCTGCTAAATCCTTTCCTATAAGAGTTCTATCACTATCTGCAAAAATTTTTCCCTGATCGTTAACTAAAAAGGTATGTTCAACATTCCCTTGTTTTTTTGCATACTCCTCTAATTGTTTATTTACACTTTCTAAAGAATCTGTTTTGTTTGAATTTTCTGCTAATTCTACTATGAGCTTTCTTCCAGCTAATCCTTCAACCTTACTCTTTTCTTCATTTAATAAGCTTATTATAGTTTCTACACATTTATCCGACATTGAACTCATTTCAATTTCATTAACTTGAAAAAGTTTATCAGAAGTCTTATAGTAAACTACCGTAGAGGATATAATAGTAGTAAAAATAATTAAAACTGCAATAACCAAGGGTATTTTTTTCCTTAAATACACAATACCACCTCCACATTAAATATTTGAATATATAATTTACTCATACATGTTATTTTTATCGTATTTTCCAAATAAGTCTTTAATAAATTTATATTAAAATTTATTTAGAAAATAAAACCTAGAAAATTATTTTAACTATATATCAGTACTGATATATGTCACTATTGATATATGTGTATAATATGATATATAATGTATTTGTTAATAAAGGAGGTATGTATAATGATAAAAATTGCATTAATTACAGATAGCACATCTGATTTAGATAAGGAAATAGTGGAAAAATATGATATAAAAGTATTGCCTTTAAGAATAGTATATAAAGACAGAGAATATATAGATAGGGTAAATATAACGCCAAAGGAAGTTTATGACAGTTTGCATGAAGAAACTCCTCATACCTCACTTCCTTCTATGCAGGATATGGAAGAACTTTTCAGTAAATTAGAAGGTGAAGAGTACACCCATGCAATTATAGTTCCTATTTCTTCTGGTTTATCCGGAACATATAACACTTTAGAATTAGTAAGCAAGAATCACCCAAAAATCATCAGCACTGTCTTCGATTCTAAAGCTTTAACTTTAGGTGCAGGAGCTATAATAATAAAATGTGGAGAGCTCATTGCTGAAGGTAAAACCTATGAAGAAATAGTTGAACTTCTTCCTAAAATACGAGATAGTATATCTGTTTTTTATACTGTTGATACGCTAAAATACCTTATTAAAGGTGGAAGAATAGGAAAGGTTTCTGGTACTGTAGGTGAACTTTTAAATATAAAGCCTGTAATATCTATTAACTCTGATGGTGTATATTATACTTATACAAAGGTTAGAGGAAAGAAAAAAGCCTTAAATAAATTGCTAGAAATAGCAAATGATATAGTGTCTTCTAGCAAATGTAGAATATGGGTTATGCAAGGCGGCGCAGATGAAGAGTGCGAAAAACTATATGATACATTTAAAACATTACCTAATGTAACATCTCTTGGCATTGGCGATATAAGCCCTGTAGCTGGGGTACATACAGGTCCTGGTCTTATAGGTGTTGTGTTTATGAGAGAACTTAACTTTTAATAATAGGGAGGAGCATCTTCTTAAAGATACTCCTCCCTATTATTAAAATGTAAACAGTAAAAGCAAATTTAATGCAATTACTATGAATGCAATTATCCCCATTATTATTTTTGTAGAAATAGTGTTTACATGTTTACCCATAATTTTTTTAGATGAAGTTAAATATATTTGAAGTATTATGGTGAAAGGTAATTGTATGCTTAAAAGTATTTGAGACATAACCAATCCTTTAAAAGGATCTTTTACAAAGAATATAATAACCACTGCTACAAGTATAGTTATTAGTACTCCTATACTTGTATGCCTATCATTTATGTCGTAAGGCTCTTTAAACATACCTGCGTATATACTTCCACCTGCCATGCCAGCTGTTATACTAGAAGATATACCCGAGAAAAGTAATGCCAATGCAAATATTAAAGCAGCCATTTGTCCAAGCATTGGTGTAAGCATAGCTTGCGCTTGCCCTAGTTCTGTTACCTTTATGTTTCCATTAAAAAATACAGCTGCTGCTATAATTATCATAGCACTATTGATACCCCATCCTATAATCATAGAAAACAAAGTATCCATAAATTCATATTTTAATTGATGCTTTATAACATCATCATTTTCCAAATTCCATTGTCTGCTTTGTATTATTTCTGAATGAAGAAATAAATTATGAGGCATTACTACAGCACCTAATACACTCATAATAACAGGTATTGAACCCTTAGGCATAGAAGGCGTAATCCACCCCATTCCTGCACTTATCCAATCTATCTTAACCATACTTAATTCAATTACAAAGCATAAGCCTATTAATGATACAAATCCTATAATCCATTTCTCCAATTTTTTATACGAATTAGTAAATACCATATAAATCACTAAGCTTGCTATTATTAAAGTTCCTATTTTTAATGGAATTTTAAAAAGCATATTCAGTGCAATAGCTCCACCCAGAACTTCTGCCATAGCAGTGGCTATTGCTGCAAACACTGCTGATATAAGAACTATTTTTGAAATTTTAGGCTTCAAAAATACAGTGGCAGCTTCTGATATACAATACCCTGTAGTTATACCAAGATGAGCAGCATTATGTTGTAATACTATAAGCATTATAGTTGATAAAGTTACCATCCATAAAAGTTTATATCCATAATCTGATCCAGCAGCAATATTTGAAGCCCAGTTTCCTGGATCTATGAATCCTACTGCAACAAGAAACCCAGGACCTATGTATTTAAAGAAATCCAAAGCCATAAAATCCGGCTTCTTTTTATGTTGGAAAAACTTACCTATAGACATTTTTACCTCCTACTGAATGTAAGTCACATTCAAAAAAATAACTAGTTAGTTTATTTTATGTCATATGTCTAATCTGCAAAGCCCATGACTTTTTGTAAAGTCATGGGTTTTATCCATAGTATTCACACTTAATATAATACATAGACTAAACTAAAATTATTATAGCATATTTTTCTACAATTTGTATCAATATACACTTAACAGCTGTATTTTTAATAGTTAAAATTTCAGCATTTAAATACATAATTTTAAAGATAAAACCTTTTGTTAACAAATATTTTATTTTTTAAAATACAAATAAATATTGTATTTTCCACAAAACAGCATTATATTGAATATAGCAGGAACGTAAACTAAAATTTAAAGTCTAAGGAGAACTTCTATGAGCTTTTTAAAAGAACTATTTTCAAAAGAATCTACAAAGAGAGTGTTATTCTTTGTTGTTTTACTAGTAATTTTTTATTTACTAGCTCCTATGTTAAACTTATTTTTACTTACCTTTTTATTTACATATTTAATGAATAGTCTACAAACTTCTATAGTAAGACAACTAAAAAAAATTACTCCAGTAAAAGAAAAATTCATTACAATAGTATTGTATTCAATATTATTTACATCTATAGTACTAATAATAGTAAAATACCTACCTCAACTAATAATTCAAAGTAAGTATATAATAAATCAAGTAGCTGAATTTGATTTTACTCCTACTTCTAATTCAGATATTGTTCAAAAGTATTTGATGGGTATGTTTCAACAAATAGATTTGCAAAGCTACGTAAAATCTGGTGTTAACATTACAGTACAGCTTGCAACTAATATAGGCAAATGGAGTTTTAATGTTTTTATTGCCATAATGTTAAGTTTATTTTTCATGTTGGAAAAGAAGAAAATTTTCTGTTTTTTAGAAAAGTTTAAAACAAGCAAGGTAAAAGACATGTATAAGTATTTTAGCTTTTTTGGTAATAATTTTTTAAATTCATTTGGTAAGGTTATACAGGCACAAATTATAATTGCTTTTGTTAATACTATAATTTCTGTAGTCATGCTTTCTATATTAAAATTCCCACAATTGATTACATTAGGATTTATGATATTTATATTAAGCTTAATTCCTGTAGCGGGAGTAATAGTTTCACTTGTACCACTTTGCCTTATTGCATTTGAAATAGGTGGTCTTACTAAAGTGCTATATGTATTAGTTATGGTTGGAATAATACACGCTCTAGAAAGCTATGTTTTAAACCCTAAACTAATGTCTGCAAAAATTGAACTACCTATATTCTTTACTTTTATAATTCTTATAGCATCAGAACACTTTATGGGGGTATGGGGATTACTTATAGGAATACCTTTAGTAATGTTTATATTAGACTTGCTTGATGTAAAATTGCATGAATAAATATATAAGGATAGGATTTAAAATCCTATCCTTATATATTTACATATTTTCTACCCCTACAATAGTTACACTTCTCAAATTCCAATCATAGGTCAAATCATATATTTTATTATTTTCTACATTTCTTACCTTAGGACGTATACAGCACTCTTCATTATTTTCTATTACAATAACTAGTTCACCATTGCTTAATTTTAAAATTGAACCTAATGGATATGGTGCTATTCTTCTTAGAAATATTTTTACTAATTTAGGATCAAAAATTTGCCCACTATTACCCATTATATATTCTATAGCTTCAGAAGGTACAAATGCCTTTCTATTGGTTTTTTCTGTGACCAAACTATCATAAGCATCGCAAAGACATATTATTCTTCCAAACCTTGATATGTCCTCTCCTTTTTTTCCATCTGGGTAGCCTTTTCCATCAAATCTTTCATGATGTTGAAGTATTCCTACATAAGAAGTTACGGCTATATTATGATGTTGTTTTATATATCTATAACCTAATTCAGTATGACTCTTTACTAATTTTTCTTCTTCATCTGTTAGCTTTTCAGTTTTGTATAAAACTTCTTTAGGTACAAATACTTTTCCAATATCATGGAGCAGCGCTGAAGCTGTTAATCTTTCTATTCTTTTAGTATCCAAATTTAGAGCCACTCCCATTACTGCAGCTAATACACCCACATTTACAGAATGATTATAAATATAATCATCAAAAGTTTTAATATCAATCATATTTACCATTATGCTTTTACTTTTTAAAATTTCTAGCATAATACTTTTTGCTATATACTCTACAGTATTTACTGAACTGTTTTTACTATGAGGATCATTATATATACTCTTCATGGATTTTATTGCCTTGATTTTCAATTCATCAGAAATTATATTTTTAATCTCTATATCACTAGATACATTATCTTCTATATAAACACCATTAGCACCTATATTGATAAGACTTTTTATATATTCATTAGTTAATATAATATCTTTAGCTAAAAGCACAACACCTTCACTAGAATATATATTTTTACCCAACTGCATACCTTCTTTGAGACATAATGCAGGAACATATCTCATACTTACCCTTCCTCCTAATTAACAAGTTTTACTCACTTATATTATCGAGCTAAGTACATATAGCTTTATTTTTAAGTGGACTTATTTTGATATAATAAAAAATATTCAAAAGAATATTGAATATCTATTGATAATTTATATTATATAATATATAATATAAATACAATCTTATAAATACAGAAAGTAGACGTCCCCCTAACTCTAAACAAATAGATATCCACCATGATTAACCCCTTAAAATATTCTACTTTCTGGATTTATATACCCCTATCAGATTAATACTATAGATAAAAAAATAAGTCCTTTAGCTTATTACACTAAAGGACTTATTTTTTATTCCAATATAATTTTAGATTATTTTTATATCATCTCCTGATTTAATAACTCCTGCTTCTAAAACCTTTGTAAATATACCTTCTCTTGGCATAATGCAATCTCCTACTTGACTCTTTATAGCACATCCCTTATGACATTCCTTACCTATTTGAGTTACTTCCATTAAGGTTTCGCCTATTTTAAGTTTAGTTCCTATAGGAAGCTCATATAAAACGATTCCTTCAGTAGTTATATTTTCTGCAAATTTACCACTAGTCAAGCCCTTTACTCCTAAAGCTTTCATTTTATCAATACTTTCTTGTCCTAAAAGACTAACCTGTCTATGCCAATCTCCTGCATGTGCATCTCCTTCTAAACCATGATTTTCTTTAAAATATCCTTTTTCGATAGGATGCTTTATAACACCTTTTTTTTCACTTATATTTACATCAATAACTTTAGCCATTTTTAAACGCCCCCTGTTTACTAAAAACTAGCATTGAAATAATCCTGATTTTCCTCCACTCTTTCTAACAAGCCTTATATCTGATATAATCATTTCTCTATCTATAGCCTTGCACATATCATAAATAGTAAGAGCTGCTATTGTAACTGCCGTGAGAGCTTCCATCTCTACTCCTGTTTTCCCTATAGTTTTAGTTATAGCTTCAATATCTATCTTGAAATTTTTAAAATCCATTTTAAAGCTAACATCACAACCAGATATAATAATTGGATGACACATTGGAATAATATGAGGTGTATTTTTAGCCCCCATTATAGCTCCAACCTGAGCAACTGAAAGTACATCGCCTTTTTTTATTCCACCTTCATTAATTCTTTTAAGAGTTTCTTCTTTCATGTATATAGAACCTTTTGCTATGGCTTCTCTTTCCGTATCTTGTTTTTCACTTACATCGACCATTTTAGCTCTTCCTTCATCATTCAAATGAGTAAGCTCCATATTTACATTCCCTCCTTTCTTATTTTTAATTATCAATTAATTTAAAAATGTATTCTACTTAGCTGCACACTCCGAAGCCTTACCTATTAATATATCTATTCCATGTGGTAATGCAGGTAATATGGCCTGTAAATTCTCCACTGCTCCTTTAGGACTGCCAGGTAAATTAACAATTAAAGTATCCTGTCTTATACCTGAAACTGCCCTTGAAAGCATAGCTTTCGGAGTTATTTTTAATGACTCACTTCTCATAGCCTCTGCTATTCCTGGAACATTTTTTTCTATTACTTTCATTGTTGCCTCAGGAGTTACATCCCTTTTTGAAAATCCTGTTCCTCCATTAGTTAAAATTAAATTTACTTTTAATTCATCACAAAGATATACTAGCTCTTCTATTATTTTATCTATATCATCTGGTATAATCTTATAATAATCTACGTTATAACTCTTTGGATCTAATATATCTTTTAGTGCAACACCTGTCCCATCCTGTCTTTCACCTTTAGAACCTTTGTCACTTATAGTAAGTATAGCTGTTTTAATCATTTTATCCCACCTAACAATAATAAAGATTTCATTTTATAATTCACAAAATATGCTTATCCCTATAATACATGGATTTTTTAAACTTTTCAATACAACCTTGTAGTTACATACGCTTTTACTTTAAATATAATCTATGAAAACAACCTTTATTTAACTGAAGTTTTACATATGATATGTCTTTTAGATACAACTCAAAAAAACATGCCTTTAAACAGAATTTTTTCGTTTCCGTTTAAAGGCATATATTTTTAAGCATCCTTATATTCTACGTCTATAATTTTCTTTTCTGAAAAATCAAATTCATCTCTTTCATCATATATTGTACTATTTACATCTACTTTTTCTTCAACAATATTTTTTTTGTTCTTCCAGTTCCTAAAATACTTAACTACTTTTGTAACAGCCCAAACTATTATACCTACTGCTAACACCCAAGGTAAAACTCTCATAAACAGTGTAATCACTATTATAGCAATTATTATTTTAAAAACTCCTGAGAAACTTTTATTTGCAAAGTCCATTTTTACAAACCTCTTTCCTCTTTTTATCTCTCTATGTTTTTATTATATTTAATAAATTAGATTATAATTCTAATTTATGTTTCTATTATATCATATATTTTACAACTGGTATTAAATATCTCTTAATAAAGTATTAATAAATTATTAATTTTTTGTTGTAACTTTGCTTTTTATGAAAAATTTTAAAGGAATCACACAAAAAAAGTGGAATAATTATACTCATAACAATGCAACGAAAGGTAGGTAAACTCATGTTATTATATTTTTTATTATCTATAGTTCTATTTTTACTAATAATAGAAATTATTACTGTACTATTTAAACTTACAGGTTTGTCTGAAGAAAAAGCTCGTTTTCAAGTTATATCTTTGCTTACTGGTTCTGGTTTTACCACAAAAGAAGCTGAACTTATAACCCAGCATCCTACTAGAAGAAGACTAGCACAAATACTTATGGTTTTAGGTTATGTAGGATTCCTTACTGGCATATCTTTTTTAGTAAACATAATTAAAAACTCTATGTCCATAAAAAATCTTTCTGTATTAGTATTATTTTGTATATTTACTTGGATAATTTTAAGAGACAAAGTGCTTGTAGCATTTTTAGATGAGTTAATAGAGAAGGTAATCTTAAGAAAATACTCTAAACATAAATCTCCACGTAAAATGTATAAACTTGTTACTAGAGCTAAAGGATATGGGGTATACAATATTATTATAGATGAAAATAGTGCTTTACTTGGTGTGGCATTAAAAGATTCTAATTTAAAGCCTCACAATATAATAATTTTAAACATTGATAAAGGTAATCAATTTATAGGCTTTCCCAAAAGAGATTATATATTAGAAAAGGACGATAACGTATTGCTCTACGGTAAAGTAGATGAAATAATTACAACTTTTCATCTAAATATAAGTAAAAAAAGAAGGTTTAAGTAAAATAGTTTTGCTTTATCATATGGATAATTTCCCCTAAAAGATTAATATTTCATTAGAAATATTTTGTCATATTAATAAAATTTGACTTTTTTCAGATAATTATGTAAAATTTACTGGTAATGACTAACTAAGGAGGATTAAAAATATGACAATTGCAAAAGATTCTTTAAAAAATATGTTTACACTAGAAGCAAACGTACAAAGAGGTATAGTATATGAACAACCTACTGGATTTTGGCAAGCTGAAGATTATGCTAGATATGTAGATGCATACCAAACTAAAATATACGCAGATATAAAAAACATGAAAAAGTGGATCAAGCTTGTAGTTTTAGATGATTACAAAACATCTTCAATTGTAGATGAAATTCAGCAACATGTTAAATGGGCACAAGGAGAGGGGCTAGAACATATTATTATAGTTGCACCTCAAGCTATTGTTCAAATGCAGATGAAGAGAGGCACTAAGGACACAGTACCAACTACTTTCTTTAATACTAAAGAAGAAGCTGAAGCTTTTTCTAAATCTTTAGGGCATTAATTATGAGTTTTGAAAAAATTGATTTAAACAGGGTTAATAAATTATTAAATGATGTTCATCACATTTGCGGAGTAGGTAATGTGAATTTTCATATGTTTAATAATGGCAGACTATATCCAATAATGATGGAAATGTCTGAAAAATTAGATCAAGAAAAATGGGTAAATACTCATAAAGAAGCTAAAGTTCATATTAAAGGTGATCCAGTTTTAGAGAAAATTGTACAGGGACAAACAGTTTATCTTTATGATGCTGCTAATGACCCTGAAGCCAGCCCTGCATTTCGTATTT
The DNA here is from genome assembly GCA_964554365.1 of uncultured Clostridium sp. Classification (GTDB taxonomy): domain Bacteria; phylum Bacillota; class Clostridia; order Clostridiales; family Clostridiaceae; genus Clostridium_AM. Next base: position 14,500 of record CAZKOJ010000046.1, read on the forward strand.
TCGGTATTTACAGTTTAGTTGTCTTTCCTTTAATGGATAGAGAAAATAAAACTGGCATAGGCTTAATTTGCGTTCCAGACTTATTTAAACCCCATGTATTTACAGAAGATATACTAGAGAAATGTGGACATTTAGTAAAGGATTTTAATAAAGACTTATTAACCTACTTAGACTAATACTTAATAATTTAAGCATATGTAACGTATAAATTTATACGTTACATATGCTTTACAAAATTTAAAGAATAAGAGGTTGAAATTATGAGAGTTTATGAAAAAGTTTTAAGCTATTTACATCAAAATGGAGTTAGTGTAGCATTTGGTTATCCAACAGCTACAATTAGCCCTATTGTAAATCACTTAAATGACTTTAAAGAAATAGAGTATGTTATAACGAAAAATGAAGCTGCTGCCTCATTTGCTGCTGAGAAATATGCAAAAATCGGTAGAAAATTAGGCGTTTTATTGATTTCTGGATCTGTAGGATTAGGTAATGCTATGAATGGTATTACTGAAGCTGTACAGTCTAAATCTCCTATGCTTATATTAACAGGTTATGTTAATATGTGGCAGCATGGAAAAGGTGCAATGCAAGAACTTCCAAGAGAATATCTTCCATCCATTGCAAAATACTCAAAAAGAGTTACAGATGAAAAAACTGTACTTAAAGAGTTAAAAAAAGCTCTAGATATTGCACATGAATGGCCTATGGGTCCAGTACATATAGAATTGCCTTTAGATATACAGAATGCAGAGTTTACTGGAGATGATTTTGGACTAATTAATTATAAAAAAGTAGAAACTGACTATACTTCTTTAGACAAAGCAATAAGCATTATTAATAATTGTAAAAATGGATTAATAATAGTTGGTGGTGGATGTAGAGGATTAAGAGATAAAATTAAAAATTTAGAAACAAAACTAAATTGGAAGATCGTTACAACAACCACTGGAAAAGGAGTTATAAATGAAAATTATCCATTAAATATGGGTAATTGGGGATTTCCAGGTACTGATTTAGCCAATACTATAGTGACAAATGATAAAACTATAGAATGCGTTTTAGCTTTAGGAACTCAACTTGGTGAAAGCGCTACACAAAATTTCAATATGGAATTGGTGAATAACAGAAGACTGATTCACCTGGATATAGATTCTACTCTTTTTGATAGAGTATTCCATAAAGATGTACAAGTACTATGTGAGCTAGGTGAATCTTTAGACTACATGTATGAACATGTTGATTTTAAAGACTTAGACAATGTTATAACTGAGCCAATTAATGCACCATATGTATCGGGACATACAGGAATTTCTCTAAGAAAAGTCTATGAAAATATATCAAATATTCTTCCTAGGGATTCATTTATATTAAATGATATTGGTGAATCAATGAATTTTGTCTTCCCATTTTTAAATTTACCAGATGAGGGAGATTTTGATTGCAATATAGGTTATGCATGCATGGGATCAAGCACAGGAGCTATTGGTGTCAGTAAATTATACCCCAATAAACTGATTGCCCAATTTATAGGTGATGGGGCATTCTTTATGAACGGTATGGCAGAACTATTAACTTATAAAAAGTATGATTTAAATATTATATGCTTTGTAGTTAACAATGCAAATTTAGGTTTTGTTAATCGTGGTCATAAAATACTTTTTGGAAGAACAGTTCCATCTTTCTATGATGAAGCTATAAATATATCCAAAGTCACTGAAGCAATGGGAATAAAATCCTTAAGAGTGAAAACTATAGATGACTTAAATAAATTAAGAGAAATGCATTTAAAAGGTCCTATGGTTGTTGAACTTGTATGTGATAGTTCAGAACCTATTCCATTAGGCAGATTAACAACTTTAAATAAGGCTATAAATAGCAAAGATAAATCTGATACCATTAGTAAATAAATTAATTTTTATATTTATTACTTTATTAAGTTATAACCAGGTTAGTATATTTCATGCATAAAATATACTAACCTGGTTATAATTTAATATATATTCATTATGTAATGCTTCCTTTATAAAACTCATAAAACATAACTTAAAATTAAAAACATAGATAACCTTGGATTTCCAGGGTTATCTATGTTTTCTATGTTTATGCATAAAACACTTCATTTCTTATTTTTAAAACTTTGTGTAACTCTTCGACTTTTAATTGTTGAAACTTTTTAAGTTCAAATTCAATATTTTGCACACTTATTAATTCCATGTAATTTTGTGAAAATAAAAAGAGCCTTTTGAATGCTCTTACTTCATATTAAATATTTCTTTAATTATTTTATCAACACACATATCAGATTCTTCTTCTAAATTTTTTATATAACTTTCATTATTATTAGATTTTAAATTGATATTCTTTAAAATCTTTTGCTTGTTCCTAAGTTTTAACATTTCATTTATTATTAAAATTTCCCTAGTTTTAGCCATTGCGTATACATTTTCTTTATTTATCATTTTTTACCTCCTATGTTTATTTTATTGCCATTTATAGTATTTCATTATTTTATTAAATATTTTATTTTCACTATACAAATATGAGAACCTAATATTTAATTTAATGCACCATATAATAGGACAATATTAATGCTATTTACCTTCTTTCTTTATTATATCACACTTTCTATCAATTAAGTTGATTTGTTTTTTAATAAAGACTTGTAATTAAGGAATTTTCAATTACTTTTATTACAATTTATTAAACTTTTTATATAAATGTGGGAGAGGCGTACTGTATATTTTCCATATGTGCTTTTTTGTTTACTAAATTAAATCTATCTATTGCTTGTCCTTTTTCTATTACCTCTCCCCTGTTACTAGTTAGTACTACTTATTCTTTTTTCTTTTAAGAATTTTGTAGTATTCATCGAGAACTGAATCTAGCATTTGACTTGCTTGTATTACTTGTGAGTCTAATAAATCAGATTTTTCTTCAATCAAGTCATGCATACACTTTCTCGTTTTATCAATTTTTTGGATTAATTCTTGTATTTCATCCATAATATCCCTCCTTTCCTTGTTAAATATTATCAAAAGAGGGTATATTATGATATTTATTTGTAGTTAATTGTTGGTCACTGTCTACAAAGCTTTTCTTAAGGTATTTCTCAGAAGCTTTATGATAGCTTCTATAAGAATATATTTAAATCCATTCAGAAAATTCAGTATAATAATTCTAGGAATAATCAATTCTCTATGATAAAATTAGTTTGTTGGGTATTATTGGTTTAAACTAAGCGTTTAAATAATGACTTGTTTAACGTTCACAAATTTTCACTTTAATGGGAGGTACAAATATGAAATTTATTGAATTAAGAAGTGACACAGCAACATTACCTACAGATGAAATGAGAGAAGCTATGTATAGAGCAGAAGTAGGTGATGATGTCTATGATGATGACCCTACCATGAAAGAATTAGAATGCTATGCTGCTGAGCTTTCTGGAAAGGAAGCTGCTATTTTTGTTCCTAGTGGCACTTTTGGCAATCAACTTTGTCTTTTAACTCATTGTAATCGTGGAGACGAGGTAATACTTGGAGATGATTGTCACATAGTAATGCACGAAGTAGGAGCTTCTTCTGTTATTGCAGGAGTTCAGCTTAGAAGTGTACAGACCTGTAAAGGAGAAATGGACCCTAAAGAAGTAGAAAGTAAAATAAGGGGCACTAATATACACTTCCCTACTACAGGCTTAATTTGCGTAGAAAATGCTTATTCCTCTGGTAATGTTTTATCCTTACAAAATATGAAATCCATATATGATATTAGTCAAAAATATAGTATTCCTATACACTTAGACGGTGCAAGACTTTTTAACGCAGCTGCATATTTAAATGTAGATGCAAAAGAAGTAACTCAGTACTGTGACTCAGTAATGTTTTGTCTTTCCAAAGGATTATGTGCTCCTGTAGGTTCCATAGTTGCAGGATCAAAGACTTTTATAGATAAGGCACTAAGAGGTCGTAAGCTTATGGGCGGTGGCTTAAGGCAATCTGGCTTTCTTGCTGCTGCAGGATTAGTAGCCTTAAAGACTATGAGAAAACAACTTATAGAAGATAATAAAAATGCTATCTATTTAGGGAAAGAATTGAGTAAAATCCCTGGTATACATGTTAGAATGGATGATATACATATAAATATGGTATTCTTTAAAATGCAGGAAACAGGCTATGATTCAGATAAACTAGTAGCTGAATTTCTAAAAAAAGGCATAAAAATAAACCCTGAAGAAGATGATGAAATGAGATTTGTTACTAACTACTGGGTTTCAAAAAATGATATTGATTATGTAATAAAAACAATAAAAGAACTTATATTATAAATAACAGAGTTCAGCACGTAAATGCTGAACTCTGCTCATATTTTACTCTCTTCCACAGGTATGATACCCTTTTTCACTGCTGCAAGCTTTCCAATGTGTCTTTGTATGCATATCACTACTTTGTATTGATTGAACCTGCTTGTTTTCTGGATTCTTTTCATCTATATCCTTAATTTTGTCTGGTGCAGTTTTAGCCATTGAACGATAAGTCATAAAAAACACCTCCTTTTATAGTGTTACTCATAGGTGTTTTTTTATTATATATATTTTAAGGTTAGAGCTCCATAATTTTATTATTACTCAAGCTCATTACAGAATTCTTCTATTCTATCAAAGGCCTTTTTAAGCTGATCTATCTGTAAAGTACAAGCTATTCTTACATATCCTTCTCCTGCATTCCCAAATACACTACCAGGTATTACTTGAACATGTTTTTCCCGTAATAATCTTTTAGCAAATTCACCAGAATTTAATCCTGTGTTTTTAATATTTACAAACAGATAGATGGTACCTTCAGGCTTTATTGCATGTATATTCTTTATATCCTTTATTCTATCATAACAATAATATACTCTAGTTCTATATTCTTTAATTATATCTGGTTGAATATCTTTTCTATGTTTCAAAGCGTAAATACCTGCTCTTTGAGATATAGATGCTGCTGAAAAACATATACTTTCATTTAGGTTTTTCATACAATCAATAATATAACTAGGAGCTATAACAAATCCTATACGCCAACCAGTCATAGCAAAAGCCTTAGAAAAACTTCCCACTGTAACTATATTGTCTTTTATATTTCCTATTAGTACTATAGGTTTAAACGTCTCTTCAAAGCTAAAAGAATCATAAACTTCATCACTTATAATTAAAATATTATTTTCTTTAGCCACTTTACATATTTTCTTAACATTGTTATTATCATAACATACTCCAGTGGGATTATTAGGAGTATTTATTAATATAGCCTTAGTTTTTTCTGTTATTGCCTTTTTTAATTTATCTACATTTATATTAAAGCCTTCTTCTTCAGTGGTTTCCAATAGTACTGATTTGCCTCCTGCTAGTTTAATTTGGTTTTCATACATAGGAAAAAATGGATCTGGTACTATTACTTCATCGCCTTCATCTAATACACACTGAAGAGTTAAAAAAATCCCATGACAAGCTCCTACTGACGCCATAACTTCATCTTTTTCTATATACATATTATATTCTTCTTTGTAATACTTAACTATTTCTTCTATGAACTCTTCGTAGCCTTGTGGATCTGTGTAATGAGTGTATCCTTCTTTAGCATCTTTAAATGCATTTTCTATAATGCTTATATGTGTGGTTAAATCAGGGTCACCTATGCTTAAATTAAGCATATCATCATAATTTAGGTGGACTTCTAAAGTATCTCCCATAGGATTTGTAATATTTTCATACTTCTTTGACAAAAATACTTGATCCATAAAAATCACTTCCTTATTAGGCATATGAAAGAAAATAACAAGCCAAAGATGCAAGGGATCTTTTGTGTCAGACACGGAAACAAATTCTGTTGATGCAGTATGACACAAAATAGACTAGCAGATTGACTAATTATTTTTTTGAATGTGCCTTAATCATTTAGATAAACAAATTACTTATGAATAATAATGTATGTATATATTATATTACTCTTTACTGCAAATTTCATCTAGTTTTTTCAAAACTTTCCAGTATCCTGTTTTAATTATTTCATTATAGTACAGCTCCTTATAACTTATGGTTTCTATGTTTACTTCAATTATTTTTTCAAAATTATCTCCATAAAGTTTTTTTAAAAACATACTACAATCTATTTTTATTAAATTATAATCCTTATTATTATAGTAATTCAAATTATTTGTATCTCTATTTAGTTTTTCTATAATTCCATATAATTGATATATATAGCTTAATTCCTTTAAATCAAATTCATTTTTTAAATAAGCAATACCACTTGAATATTCGCTATCCATAGGTATTGGATACATATCTATATCTCCTTTTTCTTCAAAGCCTTTTAAAAGTCTAATACATTGAAAAAGAGCTGTACATATATCTAGTCTTATTATATTAGCATACTCGTAATTTCTTTTCATTCTTGCACGTTCTGAATATCTTCTATTGTCTTCTACTATTTTATTTTGTACTGCTATACTTCTATCAGTAGATTTTTTAGTTATAATCCAACTAAAAACACCTCCAATCACTGTTCCAAGAATAATTGCTATAGATGAAATTATTGGTGTTAAAAGATGCTCTGGTAGATTTCCTAACATTCTTCCTCCTTATTAATTTAAAATAATTGATGCAATTATTATTTTTCCTGCTGTAAACTATTTTATACTTTAATTAATAGGATATAATATAAGTTATAATCCAATTTTAAAAATAAAGGAGGTTTAAATTTGATTATTGGAACAGGTAAAATTTATTTATTTGCTAACTGGGCTCATTCATTAAAGGAAAAAAGAATGGTGGTAAAAAGTATTATAGATAAAACCAAACATAAATTTAATGTATCTATTGCAGAAGTTGATGACCAAGATCTTCATCAGTCTATTGTAATAGGCATTGCTTGCGTAACTACAAGTACTAGACATGCAGATAGTATTATACAAAATGTGCTTAATTTTATTGAAGGAAATACTGAAGCTATTGTGCAAAAAATAGAAACAGATGTATTTTGATTATTTACATCTGTTTCTTTTTTGAAAACCATTAATATTTTCTAAAAAATCATGCATGAAATTTGATCCTCGTGATATAAGTACTCCTGTAAGTACCATTCCAACATAAGGTATTTTTATTGGCAAACCTATTGAATACATAAAGTCTAAATTAGAACCAATAGCCACAAGTTCTCCAAAGGCTAACGCTCCAATCCTGTCATAGCTAAATTTTCCATCCTGCCAAAACATTTTTGTTGTTTCCCACAAAGCTTCTACTATTAAAGCTGCCACTCCAAACTGTAACAAATTCATTTTATCGCCCCTTCACAGAGTTACCTTAATGTATTAGATCAGATTCATAGGTTGTTATGAAAAATTTCTTTGTTACAGATTATATATGTTAGCTTTTTTTAAATTATGAATAAACTCCACCTGAAGCCAAGCATCCTGTTTATATAACTTTTTCTATAGAAGCTCTACAGATATCCGCTAGCTCCTCTATACTTTCTATTGCATAATCTGGATTATATTCCATAAGTTCTTTTAAAGAAAGATCTGTGTATTTTACAACACAAGTTTTACATCCTGCGTTTTTTCCACAAAGTATATCGTTATGACTATCTCCCACCATTACAGCTTCATTGGGAGAAATATTAAGCATTTCACAGGCTTTTATAGCCGGATCACCTAATGGCTTATGTTTTTCAGTATCTTCTGGACATATAACCACATCCATAAATTCATATATATTTATAAGTTTAAGACCTCTAATGGCCATATTTTTTCGTTTAGAAGTAACTATTCCAATTTTTATTCCCATTTCCTTTAAAGCTTTAATACCTTCTTCAACCCCTTGAAATTTTAAAGCTAACTTATCATGATTAGTTTCATTAAATTTTCTAAAGCTAGTAACAAGCTGCTCTACATTTTCTTCATCATATCTAATCATTGCATCTCTTAAAGGCTCTCCAAAAGTTTTTACTATTTCTTCTCTTTGAACATATTTGTTTAAGTGTTTTATGAATGCATAATTAAAACTTTTTACAATAAGATCATTAGTATTTATAAGTGTACCATCTAAATCAAACAAAATTGCTTTATACATTTAAATCCCCCTAATATTAAATAATTTTATTCATATAATACCATAGTAAAGTATTAACAACAAGTTAAATGAATTTATTGAACTATTTTAGCTGAAAATATATTTGATTTTATTTTAATTGTATGTTATAGTTATATCAATAAATAATAATTATCAATTAATACAAACTATTAACAAGGAGGATTTAGCATGAAAGTTAAATTTAATGGAAATGAAGTTACTTTATCAGGTAGAGAAATAAAAGTTGGGGATATGGTTCCTGATTTTAAGGTTATAGATAATGATATGAAGGAATTATCTTTAAAGGATACAAAAGGAGTTAGAATATTTTTAGCTGTACCTTCTATAGATACTCCAGTATGTGATTTAGAAGTAAGAACATTTAATGAAAATGCAGCTAATTTAGATGGTGTTACTGTTTATACAATCTCCATGGATTTACCATTTGCACAAGCAAGATGGTGTGCAGCTCATGGAATTAAAACTGTAATTACTGCTTCAGACTATAAAGATAGGTTATTTGGTAAGAACTTTGGAACATATGTAGAAGAATTAGGATTGCTTACAAGAGCTGCCTTTGTTATAGATAGCAGTGGAAAAGTTGTTTATGTAGAGTATCTTCCTGAAGTTACTCATCAACCTAATTTTGATTTAGTATTAGAAAGTGCAAAAAACGCAAAATAAAAAAGTTTAAAAATGAATCCTAACCCTATTATCTGGAGTATATTATTGAAATATAGATTTCAATAATATACTCCAGTTTTTAATATACTTTCTATACAATTAATACTAGCTATAAAACTTTCCCTTTTAAAAAGAGAGAGTTTTATAGCTAGTATGTTTTCCCTATAGGTTCAATAAAAGTTTTATTATATTAAGCATACTTTTACAAGGTTAAATGTAAAGTAAATTATGCTGATAATTAAAACGTCAGTTGATAGACTTTTAAACTTTTCATAATCTACATCCTTTGACATCTTTTCACCACCCTTATATTGCTGTTAACGATCCAAGTATAAATCCGCTTAGAAAAACAACACATCCTAATACTCTATAACAAATTTTGTTTAATGTAAGTTCCAATTTAACTATCCCCTTTAAAAGTTTTTATTAAATTGTGATTTAATATATCATCAGAATATTTAAGTTCCTTTAAGTATTGTTCATTCTGCTTTTTTAATTCCTCAGTTTCTTCTATTTTAGCGCCGGTTTTTGTATCATAATAAGTATTTGACCATGACACGTATATAACTTTTCCATCTGTAAATGAACCATTCCTAAAAATTACTTTTCCATCCTTGTTATTTATAATATCTTTTCCTAACATATATTTTTTTGGCAAATTAAATATATTAGCTAGAGTTGGATATAAGTCCATTTGTCCTGAATAAGTATTATTTACTCCTTTAAATTCATCTCCTGGAAAGTGAATAAGCATTGGTACTTTCTGATATTCAAACCAGTTAAAATCAGTAGCATTATCTACTTTTTCAAATTTGTAAATTTCCTTCTCATTATCTTTAGGAATTGCAGAGTGATCTCCATACAAAACAATAACTGAGTTTTCTGTAATTTTTTCTTTTTCTAGCTTGTCTAAAAACGTTCCAAGTTGCGCATCTGCATAATGTATTCCCTTTAAATAATTTCCTAAAAGTGTATTCTCAAACTCCCCTACATTAAAGTCACCATAGCCTTTTACATCATCATAAGGATAATGACTACTAAGCGTTATTAAAAATGAATAATATGGTTCTTTAAGAGTTTTTAGTTGTTCAAAGCTTTGGTTTAAGAAGGACTTATCACTTATTCCAAGACCCACATTTTCATCTACATTAAAGCTGTGTTCTCCATAAAATTTATCAAAGCCTTCTGCCTTGTACATTGTATTTCTGTTCCAAAAGCCTTCATTGTTTCCATGAAAAGCTGCAGTATAGTATTGCTTATTTTTTAATTCATTAGCTAATGAACTATAGCTATTTCCACTATAGCTGTAATATGCTGCACCAGATTCTGCAGGATAAAGGGAATTATTAGACATAAACTCTGCATCAGAGGTATTTCCTCCTGCTACCTGATAAAAATAATTATTAAAATATAAGCTTTTGTTCATCCATCTATTTAAGTTTGGAGTTATTTCTTGTCCATTTATTTTTTTATCTATAACAAATCCTTGTAGAGCCTCTACTTGTATCATTATAAGATTTTTTCCTTCTCCTACGCCCTTCAGTTTGGTAACCGTATTAGCACTGGTATTGTTACTAACTAGAAAGTCTTTTATTTCTTTTTCTCTTTCTCCAGATAACTTAGATGAATTTTTCACTGATGTACTTAAAAAATTATAAGCATCTATAGCATGGAAGTTAATATTTCCTATAAATTTTGTCAAATATATCCTGTTGCTCATAGAACTTAAAAGTGTAGGTTGTTCTTTTTCTACTGCATGAACAACTCTAGTATTCATAGCAATTCCTACAAATAAAAGCAAAATAAACATACCTATGTTTCTAGCAAAATAATATTTATTTATTTTATTAACTTTATATTTATTTATAATTGGAAGTATAAATATTATATCCAACAAATATAAAAAATCTTTAATATTTATCAGACTTTTTACACTAGCCGATACTCCAGATAGAAGCTTTACATTTTTCATTGCTGAAATCGTTATAATATCTTTAAAATATCTATAATACATCAAATCTGATACTAATATTAAACTTACCACTATGTCTAATATAAACAAAAATTTTATTCTGCCCTTTTGTTTAAATAGCATGGAAAAACTAACTACTATTAAAACAGATGCCATAACTGGATATGCTACCTTAGAATAAAAATATTCAGGAGATATTTGTTTTGCATATACCATTATTTTTATAAATATTATAGGCAGAAACAAAATTAAATCTAGATTTTTTTTAACATTACAAAGGATACTATCTATGTTCCATTTTATATTCCTCATATATCTCCCTCCTTAAACTCGATAAATCTAATGATACTCCTTTTAAGTGACACTCTTATGACAAGTTTATTAATAAATTGTAAATATCACATTTCACAAATTCATCACAAATTCTACATAACTTAATCAAGATATTAGTTTAACATATAATCATAATAATTAATATTGAATATGAGGAGGAAATATTTATGAAAAAGGGAAATTTAATTGGAGCTTTAGCTTTAACCTTTGTTATAGGAGTAGGGGCTTCTGTATATGCTGCTTCAGGTAGTAATGCCACAAGTTATAATGGAAATGGTTGTTCTAATTTTGTATCAGTTACGGGTAAAAGAGGATATGATTATGTAAGTTCTATACTTAAGAGCAAATTAGGACTTAAAGACTCAGATATTGAAAAAGCAAAATCTGATGGAAAAAACCTTCATCAATTTGCAAATGAAAAGGGTCTATCTGACCAAGACTTAAAAAATGCTATGATTGAAGCAAGAACAAAAGATATTGATGAAGCTGTAGCTAAGGGTACTATAACAAAAGAACAAGGTGAAACCTATAAAAAAACTATAAAAGAAAACTGTACTAACTCAGTACCTGGACAGCAGAAAGGGCTTGGAAAAGGAATGGGTAACTGCAGAAGATAAAACTGCTAATTTTAAGCATATTACTACAAACGTGGTACAGTGAAGTTTAACTGTATTGCAGCTGCTATATATTGTTCAGAAACTAATCGCTTCATTTAGAAGTTCTAATGCTTTACTTATTCAAAAATGCCTACCTCCTCA
>CAZKOJ010000047.1:0-26190 GCA_964554365.1 uncultured Clostridium sp.
TTCTTTTCTTAATTTTCCACTCTCAATAAGCTTCTCTGGTTCCTCATTTATTGTAGCAATTATTCTTACATCAATATCTATACTTTTGCTACCTCCAATAGGTCTTATATACCCCTCTTGCAGTACTCTTAAAAGTTTAGATTGAAGATATGGTTCTAAAGAATTAACTTCATCCAGCAAAATAGTTCCACGATTTGCTTCTTCAAATAATCCTTTTTTATTTTCTGCTCCAGTAAAACTTCCTTTTTCTGTTCCAAAAAGCATTCCTTCAAGCAAAGCTGCCGGTATTGCAGCACAATTTATAGGTATAAACGGCTTATTATTTCTTATGCCACCATAATGAATACTTTGTGCCATTACTTCCTTTCCAGCTCCGGTTTCTGCATAAATTAAAACTGGTGAGTTTGAAAGACTTGCTCTTTTGGCTTTTTCTATAATTTCCTTCATTTTAGGACTATTAGTGATCATATCTTTGAAATTGAAATTTTTCTTGACTTTTATATCATTTCTCTGCAGTTTATATATACATTCAGTAAGCTCTTTTAACCTTGTCATATCCTTTGCTATTTCAATAGCAGCTATGTTTTTCCCATTTAATACTACAGGTATAGTAGTATTTATAGTAGTAACTTTCTTTTTGTATTCATTGCTGTACTGTTGAATTAAATCTACAATCTTCTCCCCACTTTTCAACACGTTCATAAGAGTTGAAGTATCTTCTTTTACATCTTTTAAATATTCATTAACTCTCTTTCCTAAAACCTCACTAGGATTTATTCCTTCTACTTTTCCCATTACTTCATTATAATATATAGTTTTTCCTGTAGAATCTACAACTTGAATCCCTTCATCCAAGTTCTCTAATAGACATTCTAAAATTTTTTCTTGGTTTAACAAATTTTTCGCCATATTATCCCCCTTAATGTTTTGCTTTTACAATAGGCATATGAAAGAAAATAACAATTCAAAACTGCGACGGATATTTTGTATCAGACAAGGAAACAGGGTCCGCTGATAGTTGTTCTATCAAAAGGTTTTGCTGAGGCAGTATGATACAAAATAGACTAGCAGACTGACTAGTTATTTTCTTGAATGTGCCTTACCCCTATACTGTAAATACATTATAATATGAGTTGAAATTTAATGATTATATTTTCATATTTTATTTAATACATAATTATATATTAGAATTAATTTACTTTTTTATCAATTAATTTATAAAATTTTATGAATTAAATTAAAAAACTGTACTAGATTTCTCTAATACAGTCATTCATTATCCTTTACTCAATGGACTAAACAGCTAAAACTCGTTATTTCTAGCTTTTTCAATCTTTTATCTTAATGTTTGAGGAATGCCAAGAACTTTGTTTATTTTTCACTACGAATATATTCTATGCTGTGATTTCACTTATAGCAGCACCTGGAGGAACTATGGGAAATACTTTTTCCCCTCTATTTATTTCACATTCTATAATAACAGGTTCATTAAGCTGTAAGGCTTCTTTTAGAGCTTCTTCCACTTGTGAGTCTTTAGTTATTTTCATAGTTTTTATACCATACGCTGCTCCAAGTTTTATAAAGTCCACATCAGGTCCCAAATTAGTGTGACTGAATCTTCCTTGATAAAACATGTCTTGCCACTGATGTACCATGCCAAGAGCATGATTATTAAGTACTAATTGTATAATAGGAACTTTGTACTTAGCCACTGTTGCCAGCTCTATAGAGTTCATTTTAAAACTTCCATCTCCTGCTATATTTATAACCTTTTTATTTGGATTACCTATAGAAGCTCCAATGGCAGCCCCAAGCCCAAAACCCATAGTTCCAAGTCCTCCTGAAGATACAAAGGTTCTTGGTTTCAAAAATTTAAAATATTGTGCAGTCCAAATTTGATTTTGTCCAACTTCCGTGGTTACAATACAATCGCCTTTAGTAAGTTCATTTAATTTTTCTATTATACATTTAGGACTTAATCCATAATCCTCTATAATTCTCATGGTTTTCTTATCTTTCCATTGTTTAATTTGATGCAGCCAATCCTCATGACACTGCGATTCTAATTTTCTATTAATAATAGTAAGAACTTTTTTTATATCTCCTTTTACAGATAAATTAATATCTATATTTTTTCCAAATTCCTTAGGGTCTATATCAATATGAATTATTTTTGCATTTGGTGCAAATGAGTCCACTTTACTTATAACACGATCACTAAAGCGTGCACCTACTGCAATTAAAAGGTCACAATTAGTTACTGCATAATTTGAACAATAGCTGCCATGCATACCCACCATCCCCATATAACTAGGGTCATCACCAGGGAACGCCCCCATTCCCATAAGTGAACAAGTTACAGGTGCATGAATTTTTTTGACAAAAGTATTAAGCTCTTCATCAGCACCTGATATTATAACTCCACCACCAGCATAGATTACAGGTTTTTCACTGTTTTTAATTATATCTATCACTTTATCTAAGTTTTTTAAATCTATTAGATCATTCTTATCTCTATATAAAGCCTCCTGATTAAATTCATTACAATCATATTCCATTTCAGCAACCTGTATATCTTTAGGTATGTCTATTATCACTGGCCCTGGACGTCCTGATACTGCTACTTTAAAAGCTTGTCGTACAGTATCTGCTAACCTTTTTGGATTTTTTACTATGTAAGTTTCCTTTGTTATAGGTACTGTAATCTCAGTAATATCTACCTCTTGAAAAGAATCTTTCCCCAAAAGACTCTGAGGTACTTGCCCTGTTAGCACTACTAAAGGTACTGAATCTCTGTAAGCTGTAGCAATACCTGTAACTGTGTTGGTAGCTCCAGGTCCAGAGGTTGCAATAACAACCCCTACCCTTCCTGTGGATCTTGCATAGCCGTCTGCAGCATGAGTTGCTCCTTGTTCATGAGCAGTTAATATATGTGTTATTCCTTCTGTACTGAACAGGGCATCATAAATTGGTAAAACTGCACCACCTGGATATCCAAATATAGTATCAACACCCTGCTCCTTTAAACACTCTAATAACACTTGTGCACCATTTAACTTCATAATGATAGCCCCCTTTTTATTTACTATTTACTTTCAACCCATGGCATCATGTCTCTTAAATCTTTTCCAACCTTTTCTATAAGGTGTTGTTGTTCCCCTTTTCTTTTTGCATAAAATGATGGTCTATTAACTGCATTTTCAACCAACCAGTTTTTTGCAAAAGTTCCATCCTGAATCTCTGCCAAAACTTTTTTCATTTCTTTTCTTGTTTCATCTGTAACAATTCTCTTACCTACAGAGTAATCCCCATATTCTGCAGTATCGCTTATAGAATATCTCATATAGCTTAGCCCGCCTTCATACATAAGATCTACTATAAGTTTCATTTCATGTAAACATTCAAAATATGCATTTTCTGGAGCATATCCTGCATCCACTAAGGTATCAAAGCCTGCTTTTATAAGTTCACTTATGCCTCCACAAAGTACAACCTGTTCTCCAAAAAGATCTGTTTCTGTTTCATCTTTAAAAGTAGTCTTTAAAACTCCTGCCCTA
Organism: uncultured Clostridium sp.; assembly: GCA_964554365.1. Lineage (GTDB taxonomy): Bacteria > Bacillota > Clostridia > Clostridiales > Clostridiaceae > Clostridium_AM. The sequence continues at coordinate 3,558 of CAZKOJ010000047.1, forward strand.
GTTCCTCCTATACCTTTTGCATAAGCTAATGCATACTCTACAGCTCTTCCGCTATAATCTTGGTGGAAGGCTGTGAGACAAGGAACTCCTTTTCCTTCTACATATTCTCTTCTTACTAGATGACCAGGTCCCTTTGGTGCTACCATAATAACATCTATATTTTCTGGTGGAACTATTTGATTAAAGTGAATATTAAATCCATGTGCAAACATTAAAACTTTACCTTCTGTAAGATTAGGTTCTATGCTTTCTTTATAAACTTTACTTTGTTTTTCGTCTGGAATTAACATCATTATAAAATCTGCTACCTTCACTGCATCAGCAGTTTCCATTACTTTAAGTCCAGCTTTTTCTGCCAAACTCCAAGACTTGCTTTCCTTATATAATCCTACTACTACATCTACGCCACTATCTTTTAGATTTAAAGCATGAGCGTGCCCTTGACTTCCATAACCTATAACAGCTACTTTTTTATCTTTTAATAATGTTAAATCACCATCTTTATCATAATAAACCTTTAATTTTTCCATTTTTGTTCCTCCTTAGTTATTTAAATTTTGTATGCTTAAACTGTCTGCTTTTAATATAAAATATTTGAATTTATTCAATATTTTTACTTCAAAAGGTTAAAAAATTTTTATATTTAATTAAAAGTCTTTTAAAACTTTGCCTAATCTCTTTATTCCCTCTATTATGTTTTCATCTTTCATACTAGAAAAATTAAGTCTAAAATTATTTCTCTGTACTCCATTTGGGAAGAAAGCTATGCCAGGTACAAATCCAACTTTCGCTTCCATGGCCTTCTCTAGCACTTCTGAAGCATCCATATGTTGTGGCAATGTCACCCATATAAATAATCCCCCTGCCGGATGTGTGAAAGTACAATCTCTCGGAAACTCTTCTTCCATAGTCTTTAGCATTAGATTTCTTCTTCTTTTATAAACCTTAGTTATCTTATTTACATTTTCTTTAATATCAAACATATTCATGTATAGTGCTGTTTCCTTCTGAGCCATGGTATTAGTTTGAAGGTCTACCGCTTGTTTAACTAAAATATATTGTTCCATAGGTTCTTTATGTGTACAAACCCATCCAATTCTTAATCCTGGACAAAATATTTTAGAAAAAGTTCCATGATAAATTACACGATTGTATTTGTCGAAACTTTTTATAGAAGGTATTCTTTCACCTTCAAATCTCAAGTTTCCATAAGGATTATCCTCTAAAATAAGCACATCATATTTTTCTGCTAATTCCACCATTTTCTTTCTTCTATCTACTGATAAAGTTTTACCTGTAGGGTTTTGGAAATCTGGAACTGTATATATAAATTTTGCTTTTGGATTTTCCTTAAGTGCCCTTTCTAAATGTTCTATAATCATACCTTGCTCATCCATTTGCACTTCTACAAACTTAGGTCCATAAGGTTTAAATGCTGTTATAGCACCTAAATAGCTAGGACTTTCACAAATAACTACATCCCCCTTATCTAGGAATATTCTACCCGAAAACTCTAGTGCTTGTTGTGAACCACAGGTAACCATTATATTGTCACTAGTAGTTTCAACCCCTGCCTCCTTCATTATTGTGTTTGCAATAACTTCTCTAAGTTCTTTTATTCCTGTAGTAGAACTATATTGAAGTGCCATGTTACCTTGTTCATCTAAAATTTTTCTAGTAACAACCTTCATTTCTTCCACTGGAAATAATTCACCATCTGGAAGGCCCCCTGCAAAGGATATTACATCCGGCATTTCAGTGAGTTTCATTATAAGAGATATACATTCATCAACTTCTTTTGAGCCCCCACAATTCATCCTCTTTGCAAATTTGTTTTTCATAAATAGCACCCCTTTTTGCATTATTTTTCACTTTTATGTATTTTTATACTTAAAAAAGCATAAAAAAAATCAAACCTCTCCCATTGGGGCGAGGTTTGATCGCGTTACCACCCATATTTATAACTTAATTTGTTTAACGACATTTGCCGGCATAGCTTACTTTATTCAGCCTGCTGTTCCTGGGTGATTTTCAATAGCTTCTAAATTTGTGAGCTTTCACCAACCCTCACTCTCTTTAAAATCTTTCACTATTTACTCTTCCCAATCATAACATTTCATAAATAATTCATTTTTTACTTTCTACTTCCAATGCTTGTTCTTTAATTTACTATAATTTTTTTAACTTGTCAACAGTTTTTTTATTGTATTTTGAAAGTTCTTTAAAAACTGTTATGTGACATATCATAATTTCTTTTCTTTCATTTGTCAATAAATTTTTTTTATTAAATTTAGTTGACATCCAAAAAAAATTTAAGTATAATAATGAGCAATATCCATAAAAAAACTATGACAGGGACAAGTAAACAATCTATGTTTCAAAGAGAGTGGGAATAAGCTGCAAACCCATAAACTAAACTTGTTGAAAATCACCCTAGAGTTGCAGGCTGAACTTAGACTAGTAAGCTGTGCCGGCTTTTGCCGTTATTAGTATTAAGTAAAAAATTGGGTGGTACCGTGAACAGAACTTCACCCCAGAAATGGGTGAAGCTCTGTTTTTTTTACCTAAAAATACATATTATGAATTCTTAATTATAAAAAGGGGGCTACATAAAATGAATACTTTAAATTGGAGAAGCAGCGAAATTACTAAGGGCATTCCTCGTGCACCTCATAGAGCATTATTCTACGCTATGGGATATTTACCAGAGGATCTTGCAAAACCTATGATTGGAATAGTGAATGCTCATAATGAAATAATACCTGGTCACTTTCATTTAAACGAATTAGTGCAATGTGTTAAGCTTGGAGTAAGTGCAGCAGGCGGCACTCCTATAGAATTTCCTTGTATAGGAATTTGTGACGGAATTTCTATGAATCATAGTGGTATGAAATATCCTCTTTCTAGTCGTGAGCTAATTGCAGATTCTATAGAAGTAATGACTATGGCTCACAAATTCGATGGATTAGTTTTTGTAGGTAATTGTGACAAAATAGTTCCTGGAATGCTAATGGCCGCTGCACGACTTAATATTCCTGCTATATATGTAAGTGGTGGACCTATGCTTACAGGTAGGCATAAGGGAAAAGTTATAGATTTAGTTCATGGTGCTTTTGAAGGTGTTGGAGCATATGCCGAAGGAAAAATTTCAGCAGATGAACTTAATGAAATTGAAAATTCATCTTGTCCTACTTGCGGAAGTTGTGCAGGTCTTTTCACTGCAAATACAATGAATTGTCTTGCAGAAGCCTTGGGCATGGCTCTTCCAGGTAATGGTACTATTCCTGCACCTTATGGTAAAAGAAAACAACTAGCAAAAAAAGCTGGTATGCAGATAATTGAATTAATTAGGGAAAATATTCGTCCAAGGGATATTTTAACTTTAAAAGCTTTTAGAAATGCAGTTGCATTAGATATGGCTATTGGTGGATCAAGTAATACGACTCTTCACCTTTTAGCAATTGCAGATGAAGCAAAAGTTAATTTAGATTTAAACGAATTTGATATTATTAGCAAAAAAGTTCCCAATATTACAAAGCTTAGTCCCTCAGGTAAATACAGCATAGAGGACTTAAATGAAGCTGGTGGAATTTCTGCAGTATTAAATGAGCTTTCAAAATCAAATTTAATATACACTGATACTTTAACTGTTACAGGTAAAATTCTAGGCGAAAATATAAAAAATGCTGAAGTGTTTGATTCTTCAGTAATAAGACCTTTAGATAATCCTTATTATCCTGAAGGTGGTATTGCTATACTTAGAGGAAATTTAGCACCAGATGGTGCTGTTATAAAGCAATCTGCTGTGGAGCCTGAAATGCTTCACCACAAGGGTTCTGCTAAAGTATTTGATTCAGAAGAAGAAGCTTTTGAAGCTATAATGAACAAAGAAATAAAACCTGGTCATGTGGTTGTTATTCGTTATGAAGGTCCAAAAGGTTGTCCTGGTATGAGGGAAATGCTAAGCCCAACTGCTGCAATTATAGGTATGGGACTTGAAAAATCTGTAGCATTAATCACTGATGGACGTTTTTCTGGTGGAACTCGCGGCCCTTGCATAGGACATATATCACCTGAAGCTTCAGAAGGTGGCCCTATTGCCATAGTTAAAGATGGTGATATTATAGAAATAGATTTACCAAATAGAACTATTAAACTAGAGTTAACAGAGGAGGAAATTAGTAAAAGACTAGAAACTTGGTGTCAGCCTCCTTGCAAAGCTGAAGAAGGCACTTATCTTTACAGATACAGCAAGCTTGTCACTTCTGCTAGTACTGGTGCTGTTTTTAAAAAATAACATAAACATTAGCATACAGGTAATTAATATTAGAAAATAAGACTTACCTGTATGCTAATGTATTATTTTCATCTATAATTTTATTGCCTTCACGGATGCAGACATAATATATTCTCCAACTTTTAAATTATGTCCCCATTTTTCTTCATATTCCTTTGATACTTTTTTAGTAACTATACTAATTTCTTTGAAACCTGCTTTTTCTAAATATATTTTCATTTCTTCTACTGAAGATGCTCCAGTGACTCAGCCACAATAAAGCTTTTCGTCTTGTTTCATTTCTTCTGTTAATTCTCTCATAAGCACTATATCCGAAATAGCAACTCTTCCACCTTTTTTCAGTACACGATAAACTTCATTATATACCCTTTGTTTATCTAAAGATAAGTTTATAACACAGTTAGAAATTATAACATCTATTATCCCATCTGCAGCAGGAAGATTTTCAATTTCTCCAAGTCTAAAGTCTACATTTTTATACCTATTTTTTGAGGCACTTAATCTTGATTTACTAATCATTTCCGGTGTCATATCAACACCAATAACATAGCCTCTATTTCCCACTTTATTTGCTGCCAAAAAGCAATCAAATCCTGCACCACTGCCAAGGTCTAAAACAGTTTCACCTTCTTTTATATTTGCTATTAATTGGGGATTTCCGCATCCAAGACCCATGTTAGCCCCCTCTGGAGCTGCTGAAATTTCTTCATCTGAGTATCCTATTTTACTTGATATATCTACAGCAGATTTTTTTAAATTAATAGTTCCACCACAGCAACCTGCCTTTTTTATGTTTCCTACAGCAATATTTTTATAACTTTCACGAACACTTTTTCTTATATTTTCTTTTTTAAAATCGCTCATTTTTATATTCCTCCAATTTTAACTATTACCTATTTGTTCATACATTAATAAAATGACCTTTGACTCAAGTGCAATCTTCCTGGAACCATTAATTAATTTATGAATTTATATCTTCAATTGTAAATCACCCATTTCCTTAAACCGCCCTAGTATATAAGTAAATTCTAATGTATTTATATACTATTGTCAATATCTTCATTAAATTTATTAATAGTAAAAACACTATCAAAGTTTATTGAAATTCAACAACATTGATAGTGTTTTTCTTTAATGGTAAAATTATTATACATTTGCTTGTACTAAAACATATATGAGTAAAGTTATTCTGAAAATGCTTTATTCACCAAATTAATCAACTGATCTTTAATTAAATCTTTCTTTATAAAATAAGTAGCTCCAAGAGCTTCACAAATACCTAACTCATTTGAAAAATTGTCCTTCCCCCCATCTGAAAGAACAATTATTTTCGTTTCTTTATATTCTTTTCTTAATTCCACTACAACTTCTAATCCACTTTTTTTCGGCATAAATACATCCGTAATTATTAAATCAATATCCCCATATTTTTTATATACTTCAATGCCCTCTTCACCATTTGAAGCCTCACATACCTTATAGTTTGCTTCCTCTAAAACAATTCTTATAAAATTTCTAATACTTGCAGAATCATCAATTACTAATATATTTTTTTGTTCTGTATTCATTGTTTCAATACCCCCTTTTTTAATTTTTAATAAATATCCAAATATAACGGTTGAATAAAGTTGTGAACGACAATGTAAAATTATACTAAAAATATCGTTCATTATGAAAAAAACATAACATGTAATAAAATAATAATTTCTATTTTAATTATAACAGTGAAAGTACCTTAAAGTAAATTCACTTATATCAATATATTGTGCAAATAATATCATTATCACATTAAAAATCAGTTCTTTATAATACAAATAACAATATTCAACGAAATAAAAGCTTTTTTCATAAATTCCTGTTTATTTAATTTCCACTGATACAAAATTTTTCATTCAACCCTGGAATACGTATTTTTTATCTATGTTTTTCTAACTTTAATTAATCAATACCATATATATTGGTATGAATAGAATACTAAGTACTGTAGTAACTACTGTCATTATAGTTCCATATTGGTGATCCGCATTATAGGTTCTAGCTACTATAGCAGTGTTAGTCATTACAGGCATAGCTGCTTGTATAACAAACACCTTTTTCATAAGTTCAGGTACTGGATAATAATATGCCATAACAAAAATTAACAATGGAGATATTACAAATCTTCCTACAATTATAGCTATCATATCCTTACTTATTTTTATTTCCTTTAAATCTACAGAATGAATAGTTATACCTATAAACAGCATAGATAAAGGCGTTGTAAGATTACCAAAATATTTACAAGTATCTAAAATAAATTTAGGCACTTTTACGTTTAATAATATAAGTACAATAGCTACCACAAAACCCATTAATGGTGGTGATGCTATTCTTTTTAAAGTTTCCTTAGAAAATATGCTTGTACATTTATTGTCGGAAGCTTCACCATCCTTACAGATTCCATAAGCTCCTATAGTCCAAAAAAATGTAGTATTTGCTATATAATATAATAAAACATAAGGAATACTTTTGCTTCCGAACAATGCCATATTTACTGGAAGTCCAATAAAAATTGAATTAGATACGAAGAACATTGAACGAAATGTTCCCACTCTTCCTTTTTTTACTTTTATTACTTTAGATACAACTATAGCTGCAAAATAACATAATGCTATAGACGAAAAGGGAATTATTAATCCTTTACCTAAATGACTAAACTTATCTTTATCAAAATTGCCCATTAAATCTGATATCATAAGACACGGCAATGCTACATTACAAACTAATTTTGCAAAAACTTTAGACATTTTTTCATCTAACCACTTTTTTGAAGTTAATACGTATCCAACAGCAATCATTATAACTATACTGAGCACACTTCCTAACGCGTTCATTACTACCATTATCTTCTCCCCCTCTGCTGACTCTTATATTATTGCATAAAAATTGAAATATTAAAAGATTGCTAAACTTTTCATTTTTGTTTTACAAATGTCTAGCTTTAAATTATCTGCTGATTTCTTCTCCTATTTCAATATTCAACTATGAAGTAATATATTTACCTCCACTAGTCATTGATGACTATTAGTTACAACATAAACAAATGGCACCTAACCAATGTGGTTAAAGTGCCATTTGTCCAATTCATAACAATTTGTAAGCTTCAGATGGGCTCAAAACCCCACCTGAAACCAAGAACTCTGTTTATTAAATATTATTACTTAGAAATAAGTATTTCTTCTGTAAATTTATCTATAACAGTCACTAATTCAGCTATTTCTGGCTTACTTAGTTGTGCATCTGCCCCTACTGCTTCACCTTTATGTTTTAAATCTCCTATAATTAATGAAGAAAATATTATAACAGGTAATTTTTTAAGAATAGGATGTTCTTTAACCATTCTTGTAAGGGTATGTCCATCCATTTGAGGCATTTCAATATCAGTAATGAGTACTTGAACATCCTCAGTGAAATTTTCTTTTTTAGCTTCCACTAACTCATACAAATAATTTAAAGCTTGCTTTCCATCATCAAATAACTTTAGGTTTTTAAATCCAGCTTTAACAAGGGTATCTTTTAATAATTTTCTTATTAAAGCAGAATCATCAGCTAATACAAGTTTAACATGAGATCTATCTTTATAGTCTACTGACACAATTTTATCTTCACTAATACCTGTACTTGGACTTATGTCTGTTACTACTTTTTCAAAATCTAGCAATAACATTATTTTATCTTTTAAAATAATGTTTCCTATAACTAATGAATTTGCTGTTATATCATCTGGTTTCATAATTTTTTCCCATCTAATACGATGCACTCCTACAACCTCATCAATATTAAAGGCTACTTTAACCTTGTTAAATTCACAAATAATAGTTTTGGATTTTTTATCTGTTTTTCTTTCTCCTTCTAAAATATATTTTAAGTCAATTAATGTTATTATTTCTTGTCTACATAATATCAACCCAGCTATAGAAGGATTGGACTCTGGCAACTTTGTTAGATTATCTACCTCTAATACTTCCTTAACTTTTATAACATTAATTGCATAATGTTTATTGCTTATTACAAATTCCAGTATCTCAACTTCTCCTGTTCCTGATTCCAATAGTATACCGCTGTTCATAATTTCATCCCTCTCTTTAATAAATACATTTAATTTTAACACTTATTAATTTATAAATAAAGTTCTAGTTTTTTTAATATATTGAATATTATTTACTGTATAACTCGAAGAAAAATAAAATTACTTTAACATTATTTTAATATTGCATTTTCATTTTATATAAATATAAACATGTATGAATTTTTATAATTATTTAGAAAGTTCTTTGTTCTAAGGTTTTTGCAAGTTTAAGTCCATTTCATGCCTTATTGGCACTAAAATTGGCATCCAATCCATTTGTTTTGAGGTTTTTTTGAATTGTTTTTTATATCAACTTGCATTTTTCTATTTTCTTTATTATAATATATTTATAAAGAATATTAATATAAATACGAGGTGAGGGTTATGCATATTAGTTCTGATTTCAAATTTAGATTAGACAAACATAAAATTATTACTGCAGTTAAATCTTATTGCCAAACTCCTCCTCATGAGGAATTGAGTAAGCTATATGATAAATTACTTCCTGTATTAAAGGAATGTTGTAAACCTATGGGAGTTTTTAAAATAGATGAAAAGCACGAAAGACTAAATTCTAATTTACTAGATAGTTGTTCTCATATAGTTTATTGCTTGGTAACTATAGGAGACGGTTCTGTGAAAAAAGTAGATAGTCTCTTTGAAGAGGGAAATTTTTATGAAGCTATACTTTTAGATGCAATGGCTAGTTCTTATCTTTTTGATATAAGTTCTCAATTTTTTGGAAATATATATATTAATACTAAGAATATAAATTTAGGACTTACATGTAAAATAGCTCCAGGAGATGGTGAACTTGAGCTAGATCACCAAAAATATATAGTGGATAAATTTGATGGAGAAGATATTCAAGGGATACATGTAATTGATAAATGTATGCTTTATCCATCAAAATCCATGTCTTATGTTTATGGAGCAGATACAAGTATTCCTTTTAATAATAAAGATCATTGCTGCGAAAATTGTTACAATACATCTTGCAGCATGAGAAATGTTTCTGATAGTACTAAAGACCCATTTTTAAAAGTAGCAAATTGTGCTTAAAATGATGACAATTGCAAAATGCAATTGTCATTTATTTATCTCTAAATATTAATTTATCCTCCAAAAACCATAGTTCAATACTATTGCAAAACTTACCCAAATAATATATGGAATCATTAAAATAAATGCTGTTCTATCAAATTTTCTAAACTCAATAGCGGTATTTATAATAAAAATTAAGAGAATTATTAATTCTACTAATGCTATCCATAACAATTTAAATCTAAAAAATATTATTGTCCATGCAAAATTAAGTATTAATTGTATTGAGTATAAAATCAATGCCTTATTTACATTAATACCTCTTTGGCCTAATATCCATATTCTATAAGCCGCTACTGCCATAAGGAGATATAATATAGTCCACGCTATTGGAAATACCCATGTTGGCGGTGTAAATGAAGGCTTATATAATTCTGCAAAAGCTCCTGGAATATCACCTGCACAAAAACTAGAAAGCATTCCTATACCCTCTGCAATTATAATACTTATAATAAGCGCTCCTATATTTTTATTTCTGTTTATTTTAAATAGATTTGTCATAAAACCACCTCAACTAAATTTATCTACTATTATTTATTATTATTAATTCAGACTAAATTTTATGCTTGTCTATTTTTAATTCTATGTTTATCTCACATAATATACTAGTACATTAAAAATAAAAAGCCCTGTAATAACTTACAAGACTTTTTATCTTTTAAACATAAATGCTTTATTTATTTCATCTATTAAAGCTTCTTCCTCAAATGGCTTTGTTACAAATCCTCTTGCACCTGCTTCTATAGATTCTTTTATAACAGCCTGTTGTCCCATGGCTGAGCATACAATTATTTGAGCTTTATGATCAATTTCAATAATTTTTTTTACAGCTTCAAGCCCCGGCATTCCCCGCATAGTTAAGTCCATGGTAACCACCTGTGGATTTAGCTTCTTATACTGTTCTATAGCTTCCACTCCACTTTCAGCCTCACCTAATACGTTTATTTTGTGCTTATTAAGTATTTTTATTATTATACTTCTCATAAATTTTGAATCATCTACTATTAAAACACCCATATAAGCTCAAGTCTCCTTTGTTGTGGTTTCATTTTTTGCTCTCTAGTTATTCTCGTTGGTTTATTTAGTAAACTTTATAATAATTTTATAAAAAAAATTAAACTTTTAAAAAAATTTATTAATATAATTTTCAATATTAAAATTTTACTTTCTAATACCATAACCACCATACACAGTTTTAGTGTCCATTATTGAAACTACAGCATTTGTATCAGAGTTTTGTATTAATTTCATTATTTCATTTCTTCTTTTTCTTTTAGCATGAATAATAAGCATTTTTTTATCTTCCTTTAGTCCTTCTGCTTCAACCATAGTTACTCCAACATGCTCGTTTCTTAATATTTCAGCTAATGTTTCACCATCTTTTTCAGAAGCTATAGCATTTATTGTAAGTATTCCCAGTGCTAATTTTTCTTCTAATATGCATCCTAGATAATTTCCGCAAGTAAATCCTAATGCATATACCACCATTTTCACAGGATCTTTATCTATTCCTACAAGCACCTTTCCTATTACATATAGCCATATACTTACTTCAAAAAAACCTATTACAGAGCCATAAATTTTTTCGCCTCTAGTTATTAGAACTGTTCTAATCGTCATTAGAGAAACTTCCAATATTTTCGCAAAAAAAATAAAGATATAACTTAACATAAGTAGCCTCCCTCATTTTAAAAATTTTATTGCTCTTACACCTTTTATTATATGATTTATACATATAATAGTTAAATTTATTATTAAAGATTGTCCATATACTAATATGCTACATATTAGTATTTTTTTCAATACTTATTTCAAAAATTAATATATATTTAACTGGTAGTACCATACTTAAGATCATACTTTTACTATATTTTATAATTGTAGTAAAAAATATGATAATTAGTATGAATAATAGATAAAATTAACGCATAGCAGTTAATATACCCATTTTATTTTCATTTTGAATTTTAACACTTATCGTAAAACCTACTTTTAAATTAAAGATTGAAAATAGTTTTTTTGGTTAATTTATAATTTATAGATTCAAACTTATTATTATAAATGGAGTGATTAAAAATGGATAACTTACTACCTTGTATAATAGGAGCATTCCAGATTACCCTCTTAGATATTGTACTAAGTGGTGACAATATCGGAGTAATAGCCTTAGCCACTAAAGATCTTCCTGAAAAGTATGCAAAAAAAGCTTCTGCCATAGGTGTGTTTGCTGCAGTTATGTTAAGAATTGTATTTGCATGTTTTTTAACATATATTCTTATGATAGAATGGCTTCCTATAAAACTTATTGGAGGATTATTGCTTATAAAAATCACTTGGAATTTTATAAAGCCAAGTAGCGAAGTTGAGAATTGCCATGTAAATCATTCTACCAAATTTATTGGAGCTATCTGGAGTATTATCATAGCAGACGCTACTATGAGTTTAGATAACGTATTAGCCATTGCAGGTGCTGCCGATGGTAATATAGTGCTTATTATATTTGGTCTTGCACTTAATATACCTATTATATTTTTCGGCAGTCAGTATGTAGCAAAACTAATGAATAAGCATCCTATAGTTACTTATATAGGAGGTGCAGTTCTTGCCCATACAGCTTTTAAAATGCTTTTAGAAGACAAACTTATAATACCTTTTGTACCTAATATACTGGAACTTTTAATTCCTTATGCTGTTGCAATTTTAACTATGGCCTATGGTTTTTATATTGTAAGCAAACCTTCAAAAAATCTTTTTAAACCTAGAGTTAAATAATTAAGGGAACTACAAATTTTAAAATTGTAGTTCCCTTAATCATATAAATCCTTATATACTATTTTAAAAACTTCCAAGGCTTCTTCTATTTTGCCTTTCAAGAGTTCTTTTCTTTTATTAAGCTCTTCTACTCCTAATGGTGTCAAAGTATAAATTTTTTGAATTTGTTTTTTAGATTCATCCCATTGTCCTGATAACATTTTCTCTTTTTCTAACTTTTTTAAAATAGGATATATACCTCCTGTACTTGGAATCCATCTTCCTTTAGTTCTTTTTCCTATTTTATGAGATATATCATTTCCATTGGTAGGACCTAAATTTAAAACATATAATACATAAAGGGGCAATAAACCTTTAGTAAACACTTGCCCTACAGCTTCCTTCTCTTTTTGCACTTTTTTTAGTTCTGAAAGCTTTTTTTTGTATTCCTCATAAAGACGTTTTTCTTCTTGTCTTGTATCTTTTCCTATATCAAATTTATCCATAAAAAACTACTCTTCCTCTATAAGCCCTAATCCTATAAGCCCAGGTCCGCTATGAGCTCCCGCTACTGGACTTATTCCCCCTCCGAAAAACGAAGAATTAACATTAGGGTGCTTTATAACTTCTTGAAAAACTTTTTTTGCTTCTTTTTCTGCATATCCATGTAATACATAAACCTTGCATTTTGTTGTATCTAATATTGATTTCCCAATTTCTATTAATCTTTTTAAGGATTGCTTTCTTCCTCTTACTTTGTCATAAGTAAAATATTTTCCATCGTTGTTATCTATAGATAAAATAGGTTTTATATTCAAAAGTTCCCCTATAGTTCCAGACACTTTACCTATTCTACCACCTTTTTTTAAATATTCTAAGGTTCCTACTACAAAGAAAATATGACTCCTTTTTCTTATGTTAGGAATGGTTTCAACTATTTCATTGAAACTTTTACCAGATTGTATAAGTTTACCACATTGTTCTACAATTACCCCTTCACCTATGGATATAGATTTAGAATCGTATAAATAAGTTTGAATTTCAGGATAGTTTTCACTAACCACCTTTACTCCATTATAAATTCCTGATAATCCTGTAGATAACACTATGGCTATAGCATGGGTATATCCTTGGTTTTTTAATGATTGAAAAACACTCTCAATGCTTTCCATGGATGGCATTGAAGAGTTAGGCATTTCTTCGTCCAACCTCTCATACACCTTTTCAGGACTTATTTCTACTCCATCCTTGTATTCTTTGTCTTTATATATTATTCTAAATGGCAACAATTTTATATCATATTTTTTTATTATATCTTCTGATAAGTCACTGGTACTATCAGTTATTAATGCAATTTTGTCCAACTGTCATTCCTCCCCCAAAATAAACTAATAATATGACATTAATACTTTTAATTATATCATTATATATGGTATTATCAATATTCATATAACTCTAATTTACTATTAGTTTATCCAATGTCTACCACCGATAACATCCCACCTTTAATTATGAAACTCCTACTCATTCTTCGTAGGAGTACTCACAGAGTAAGCGACTACCACCAAATCAGAGATTTGGGGTATTTGCTTGACCGATTCACACCAAATTAAAAATTTGGATTCTCTGCTTATGATGATTTAAATCCCCTTCCAACTACTTCTGAAGTATCCAATATAGATATAAATGCAGAAGGGTCTACACTCTCTACTATATGCTTTGCTTTAGGTAGTTGAACCAATGATACCACACAATAGATGACCCTCTTTTTACATCTAGAATGTGCTCCCTCTCCATATAAAAAAGTACATCCCCTCTTAAGCTCTGAAATTATCCTTTCAACTACAAGTTCTTCTTTATCAGTAATTATAAATAATAATTTTTTCCTATTAAATCCTCTTATTACCCTATCCATTAAAATAGATCCTATATATATGGATATTAGTGTATATAAAGCTGTCTCTGCTCCAAAAAACAATCCTCCTATAGAAACTATCACAAGATTAATACCTAAATAAAAGTTTGCTATGTCTAAGTCATACTTTTTTTTGAGAATTACAGAAATAATATCTGCGCCTCCTAATGATCCATGATTACTAAATATTAATCCTAGTGCTAATCCGTGAATTGCTCCTCCGTAAAAACAAGAAAGCATAAGATCTTTAACCATAAAATAAGAAGATATGTTTTTGGTTAATATTAAAAATACAGATTGTGAAATGGTTCCTACAAGTGTTAGGTAAGTAAACTTCATATCTACTTCCTTAGCACTTAATATAAACAAAGGTATATTAATAATCAAAATAAAATATCCTGCTGAAATTTTGGTAAAGTATTGTATCATAAGAGCAATGCCACCTACTCCCCCACTTAAAAGTTTGTGTGGCGCTATAAAAACATTTACCCCTACCGCTGAAATAAAGCTTGCTATCAAAATAATAATAATTCTTCTAATCATTAATCTTTGGCTATTTTCCATAGTGACTCTCCTTTAATATATATTAAGTTTTTCTTGTGAATTTCAACTAATATTTGGAGCGTGATATTATTATTCTACCTTTATTTTTAGGCACTTACAATATTTTCATAGATATTTTTTCCTATGTTATTTACATGTTTTCTTCTCTTTAATTCTTACAATAAATACGGTATATTGACTTTTACAATATATGATGATAGTATTTTTAAATGTGTATTTTAATATACAGGCCATCCATATAATTCTGATAATATGGTTCAGAAGTTTCTACGAGATACCGTAAAATTCTCGCTATGGGTGAATCCGCATTAAGTAGCAATAATTTCTGCTTTCGGGTTTACTCATAATAAACCATGGCTGAAATTTTTTTACTTTATGAGGAGGACTAAATTTATGAACACATCTTCAAACAATGTTAACAAGAAATCACTTTTCGAATCACTTTTTCATTTATCTTCAAACAAAACAAATGTTAAAACTGAAGTACTAGCAGGATTCACTACTTATGTTACTATGGCTTATGCACTGCTAGTTATACCAAACTTATTAAAATTTTCTGGTATGAATTCTGCCGGCTTAATAGGTGATGCAGCTGCTAATCTTACTACTTTAAACGATCCTGTAGTAGCTTCTATATTTACAGGCATGTGTTTAACTTCAGCTATAGGCACTATTATAATGGCATTTTATGGTAATTTACCTTTTGCAGTAGCACCTGGTATAGGTCTTACAGCTTTTTTTACATATAGTGTATGTTTAACATTAGGATATTCATGGCAACAAGCTTTAGCTGCAGTATTTTTGTCTGGGCTATTATTTATACTTATTACTGTTACTTCTATTCGTGAAAAAATAGTGGACAGTCTACCTGAAAATTTAAAGGTTTCTATAACTGCAGGAATAGGTCTTTTTGTAGCATTAATAGGTTTTAAAAGTGGAAGCGTAATAGTAGCAAATCCTGCTACTTTAGTTGGTTTTGGAAGCTTTTCAAATCCACACACTTTACTTACATTAATAGGAATAGCTATAATGTCTATACTTATGGCAAGAAAAGTTAAAGGTGCAATGCTTATATCTATAATTTTAACTACTATTATAGGTATCCCTATGGGGATAACTAATCTGTCTGGATTAAAAATTTTAAGCACACCTTCTTCCATAGCACCAACCTTTTTAGCTTTTGACTTTAAAGGACTTTTACATCATAATGGTACAGGCTTTATAGGCGCTTTAACTAGTATAATAATGGTAGTTTTAACTTTTAGCTTAGTAGATTTATTCGATACTATTGGAACATTAGTAGGTACTGCTCAAAAGGCAGACATGATACTTCCAGATGGTAAGATAAAAAACATGAAAAAAGCTCTTTTATCAGATGCTTTAGCTACAACCATAAGCTCATTATTTGGAACTACTACTACAGCTACATTTATAGAGTCCACAGCAGGTATTGCTGAAGGCGGAAGAACAGGACTTACCTCCCTTGTAGTAGGCGTACTATTTGCATTATCATTGTTCTTTGGAGGAATAGTTGGAATAGTTCCAGCAGAAGCTACAGCTCCAGCTCTAGTTATAATAGGATCTCTTATGTTAAGCTCTGTTAAGGATATAAATTTCGATGATTTTACAGAAGCAGTACCAGCTTTTTTTACTATTGCAGTAATGCCTTTTAGTTACAGTATAGCTAACGGTATAGCAGCTGGTATAATATTCTATCCTATTACCAAGATTGCTACAGGAAAATATAAGGAAGTTCATTCTATAATTGATATATTAGCAATTTTATTCGTAATAAGATTTTGGCTTCTTCCACAATAGAATATTAAAAATACAATAAAAACAAGCCTGAGACTAGAAAAAATCCTAGTCTCAGGCTTGATATAGTGTTGAAGACATATAAAGTCTTTCACTTTTTTAATTTATCAGCTTTGTAAAATTCATCTACAAAGTATCCAGTAATACCTCCAAAACAACTCATAATAATAACAACACTTTGAACATGCTTAGTAAATATACCCACTATTATACCAAACATAAACCCCAAACATAATCCTCTAGCCATCCATAAGTACTGTGTATTTAAATTGTTTTTGCTATCTCCCTCCATTCCATCCTCCCCCTTTTATACCAACATATTTGATGAACCCCTTCACATAATTTAACCTGACTAACTTGGGATAAAAGAATCCCCATCTGAATTAAAATCTTGCTTCAATTATACTCTGTATAAAATCTTCATAAGTTATATATTGATTACAAATAGTTACAAAATAGTTACATTGTAATAATTATAGATCTATTTTCTTTTCTAAAATATAAGAAGTTACTATGAATATTGCTACACACAATACAATGTCAAAAACTAGTAATGATATATTTACAGGTATTACTTCATGTGCATTATTCATTACAGATTGCATTGTATTTGAAACCATACTTATAGAGAACGTTTGAGGGAAAACAGTTGTTAATGCATCTGCTGTTTTACCTATTATTAAAGAACTAACTACAAATATTACAAATGCGCTTAGTTTGCCTAATTTTTTCTTTTTAATTGCTACTTTACTTAATGATATAGAAAAATATATTAAAACTAATAACGATACATATTGAAATACGCTAGTTAAAACGCTAAATGCAACAAATTTATAGCTAATAACTTTTGTAATTTCAGAAATAACATTTTTCCAGTCAGGTACTGTTTGCGTAAAAGTTATAAAGTTAAACAATCCAACTACAATACCAACTAATATAACTTGACATAATGCAGTTAAAAGCTTTCCGCCTAAAATTGAATAGCCCTTTTTAGGAAGGGTAAACAATAAATATCCGCTTTCTTCATACATGTCTCTACTAAATAACATTATATTCCATATAAACACAAGTACCATAGCTGCAAAACTTATCATAACAGAACATACAAACACAGCACCTTGCTCCCATACATTTATTCTTGTATACAGTAGCAAGCTCAACAATATAACAGAACTAATTATTATGGTTAATTCTTTTACATGTCCTTTTAATTCATATTTAACTAAATTAAACATTATTTAAATACCTCCCTATATAATTCATCGATAGACATTGATTTTTCTCTTCTAAGATCTTCAGCATTACCTGTTAACATTATTTTTCCTTCTGATATAAATGCAACCTCATCAAATAGCCTTTCAATATCATTTACAAGATGAGTAGTTATAATCATTGAGCTATCTTCAGTATAATTACCAAGTATTGCATCCAATATTTTTTCTCTTGTAGTAGGGTCCACACCACCTAATGGCTCATCTAATACATAAAGCTTTGCTTTTCTAGAAAGTGTTAATGTTAGATATAGTTTTTCGCTCATACCCTTTGAAAGAGCTGTAACTTTAGAATTTTCATCTAAATTCATAAATTTTAAAAGTTCATTGGCCTTTTCTCTATCAAAATCCTTATAGAAATCATTGAAAAAATCTATAGAATCTTTAATTTTCATCCATTTAAATAAATAATCCTTATCTGGAAGATATGACACTATGGATTTTGTATAAACACCTGGCTTGTTGCCATCTATTAATATTTCTCCACTACTTGGTCTTAGTATTCCTGCTGCTATCTTTAAAAAAGTAGTTTTACCACTACCATTAGGACCTAGAAGACCAAATATTTTTCCTCTTTCAATATTTAAATTTATGCCATCTAAAGCTTTTTTAGTAAAATAACCTTTTTGCAATTCCGAAGCTTTTAGTATAATGTTTTCCATTTTTATTTAACCTCCTCAATATTTTCCTCTACTATGTCTATTATTTCCTCTTTAGTAAATCCTAAATTTTTCATTCCATGAATAAAATTTTCTATTATTTCCTTTGACATTTCTCTTTTTAAATTTTTTATCATGCCAATGTCCTCCTTTACAAATGTTCCTGTACCTCTTTGAGTATAAGTTACATTTTCCCTTTCTAGTTCCTGATAAACTCTTTGAAGAGTGTTAGGGTTAACTTTTAATTTTGCAGACATTTCTCTTACTGAAGGCAGCTTATCACCAGGCTTTAGCTTTTCAGACACTATATCTTTTTTTATCTCATTGATTATTTGTATATAAATGGGACTTTTTTCGTTAAATTTTATATTCACTGTTATACCTCCTTAATGTTTTAGTGTTCTATTTACATAGTACACTAAAACATTATTAAAATCAATAGTTTTTATATAATTTTTTTATTATAATTAAAATATAATAAAGCCCTACTGATTTCTACTAATTTAAATCTAATTAAATCAGTAAAAATTAATAGTGCTTTATTTCAATAATATAATGATAAATTAAAGTTATAGTATAAACTAAATAAATTTTACATTTTAAATTTCTTAACTAATGAGTCTAATGAGACTGAAAATTCTTCAAGCTTTTCTGTAGCTAATACAATTTCTTCAAGGCCTCCAGACTGTTCCTGCTCCTGTAGCTCTATCCAAAGACATAGTGTCTCCTATTTTACCAGAAAGTTCCTTTATACATTGTACATATTCTAAAATCTGTTCCATTTATAGTATCTACATATATATTTTTCCCATTTTTTCAGAAATAAGTTTTGATAAATTATCTAATTTTATATCTATTGCTACTACTCCCGTTGTCTCTCCAGTAGAAGCCTCCTTAACAATTTTACCATATGTTAGAATAGTTGTGAATTTTATAATATTAGTACCATTTATAATACTCCTATCTTTACATACTGCACAATTTCCACTAAGTTTACCTTTATATTATGTACCAAGGTAATATATACTTGATATAAAAAGTCATCTATTTTCAAATTATATATGTGAGGCAGGTGATTTTTTTGAAAAGAAAAATTATAATGATAAGTACATTTTTATGCCTAATGTTAGGCTCTAGTAAAGTTCATGCTCAACCTATAACTTACACTGTAGTATCTGGCGATAGTATGTGGAAAATTGCTGTAAAATATGAGGTAGGTTTAAGCGAAATTATAGCTTCAAATCCTCAGGTAACAAATGCAGCCATGATTTTTCCAGGACAAAAATTAACCATTCCCAATATACAAGATGTCAAAACTATTGAAAATAAAGTTATATCTTTAGTAAATATCGAAAGAGCAAAAGTTGGCTTACAGCCTTTAAAGACTAATTGGGAAGTTTCAAGAATTGCTAGATATAAATCTCAGGATATGATAAACAAAAATTATTTCTCCCATACTTCCCCAACTTATGGTTCTCCTTTTAATATGATGGAAAGTTTTGGGGTTAAATTTTCTGCGGCTGGTGAAAATATAGCTATGGGACAAAAAACCGCTGAAGCAGTTATGATTGCCTGGATGAATTCTCCAGGTCACAAAAGTAATATTTTAAATCCAACCTATACAGAAATAGGTGTAGGACTAGCAAAAACTGCAAATGGAGTGTGTTACTGGACACAAATGTTTCTAAAACCACTATAATAAGATATATCACACTACAAGCATATTACACTGAAAATTTAGGGTGGACAGAAGCTTAAATATATTGTGTAGAAAAACTTAGAGTGAATTTAGAATGCCTTATGCTTCACGTTTTAAAACTACCGTAATTTGAATCAGGAGGATTCAAGCCACGAGGAGCCCAGGACGGGCTGATCGAGTGGGTAGGTAGTTTTAAATAAGTGAAGCATTAGGCCTTCTTAATAAACGGACGGTTTTTCGAATAATATATTTAAGCGTAGTCTACTCTAAATTTGCAGTGTAATTTGCTTATTTTATTATTTACTAATTACATGCTTTAAGCATTACATCAAGAATTATATCATCAGTATTTGCCATACCTTCATTAGATACTCTTCCTAAGTTTTGTATTGTTTTTTCTGCAGATTCATCTAAAATACCATCATTACAAGGTATAAATACATTCTTCATTGCCATTTTAGCTGCATCTAAAGCTGAGCTTGTTGCTATTGCTAATTTATAAGAACATCCTATTTTAGCACCATCACAAATCATCCCAGTAATTCCTGCAACCATATTTTTAATTGCTCCTTCTATTTGAGCTAAAGTTCCTCCCCAAAGAGAGGTAATACCTGCTGCCGCACCTACTCCTGCTGCTACTCCGCAACCACATACTGGAGATAATGATCCTGTGTAGCTCTTTATATAAACAGTTACTAAATGACTTAACGCTACTGCTCTAACTATTTTTTCATTTTCTATATTTTGTCCTTCACCTATAAATGCTATAGGAAGGATTGCTACTAATCCGTGATTTCCGCTTCCTGCACTACTCATAACTGGAAGAGGATGTCCTGACATTCTAGCTTCTGAAGCTGCTGCAGTCATAGCTTTAGCATATTGTTCTATATCATTTTTATCTGCCTTTAACATTTTTCCAAGACCTATACCTAAATCATATTTTAAGTCAGCTTCAGCTACTCTTTTGTTCATTACTATACCATCGTTTATAAATTGTATTTTATCAAAAACTACAGTATCTGTAAATTCCTTTAAATCTCTTATAGTAAATTCTCTTATACTATCTCTTAAAGAAGGCTTTGAAGCTTCTTCTTTGTCATTTGCAGTTGAAACACATTCTCCGTTTTTTTCAACAAGTACTACATTTAAATGTGTCTTTTTAATGACTACTCTTGAAGTGTTATTTTTTCCCTTAGCAACTATTTCAATATAAAGACCTACAACGTCTTTCTTTAAATTTAAAGTAATCATGTTTTTATCTATTAATTTTAATGCTTTATCTAAACTTTCATTTGTTACATCTTTTAAAACTTCAAGTTTATATTCTGATTTTCCAACAATTAAAGCTAACGCCGCTGCAACTACGTTTCCTTTTTTATTTGTTCCTGGTATTCCTACTTCTTTTCCATTTTTTATAAGACTTTTATCTACATAAATATCTAAAGATTCTACATCTTCTCCTAATACTTCTTTAGCCATAGCTGTAGCATATGCGATAGCAGTTGGTTCTGTACACCCAAGCGCTGGAACTACCTGATCCTTAAGTATAGCTATTAATAATTCGTTATTTTTCATATTGTACTACCTCCTAATGTTTATATATGATTATTAATAAGCAAATACCATGCCAATATTTTTTTTATATTCTATAAAAGCTTTACAAACAAGCATTCACAACAGTTTAACAATATATATAAACATTTAAATTGTAGTATACATAAAATTATTTTTCTCAAAAATAAGAATAAAACTAAAATATGTGGATTTCAAAACCCTTGTGTAATCATTTTCAAACGCCTTTAGACTTTTCTCAAAAATGATAATTAATTATCATTTTTGAGAAAAACTATTCTTCTTCTAACTTTCTATACAATGTTGCAGCACTTATGCCTAATTTTTTCGCTATTATTTTCTTTGAATCCGTGTCACATCCATAATGTTCTATGAATTTATTTATTATATTTTTTTCATATTCTCCTACCATCTTCTTAAGACCTATATCTTCTTCAAGTATATCGCTATCCCCAGTCATTCTTTTACCAATGGTTTTTAATGTAATAATATTAGATTTTTCAAAATTTATAGCGTACTCTATTAAATTTTGTAGTTCACGAACATTTCCCGGCCAAGAATATGCTGTAAGAGCACTTTTTACCGGCTCAGTAAAGCCTACTATATTTTTGTCATATATTTTATTATATCTATTAAGAAAATACATAGAAAGTTCTAATACATCGTATGCTCTTTCTCTTACCGAAGAGATATTTATAGGTCTAACATCTAATCAATAAAATAAATACTTGCTAAATGCATTTCTGTCCACCAACTTATAGATATTGTTATGAGTAGCGGCTACAGTCGTAGGGTTAACAGATATAGTAGTTACCCGACCTACTCTCAGAATTTCTGTGAATTCGTATACTCCTCAGAGTTTAACCTGCATTGAAAAA
>CAZKOJ010000048.1:0-26006 GCA_964554365.1 uncultured Clostridium sp.
GGTTTAAGGGTTTTATTTAAAGGGGTTATAAAATGATTATTTCAAACTACATTTTTATTATGGACAAGTTTTTTATTTTTTATACATTGGAAAATAAAATTATTTTAGGACTTAGCATTAAAAAGCGGATTCTTTGGAACACGTTTTTTATTTTTTATAATAAAAAAAGAGCTGTCTCGCTGTAGAAATTAATTTCTATTTTGAGACAGCCCCTTATCTTTCTTTATTTACTTTTAAGGGTCATTGCTTCAATCCCTTTAATAATCTACTAGAAACTAAACACTCTTCACCATTGTTCATATGTATGGTTCTATTAGGTATATCTATTTCTTTTATATTATCTTTATTAACTAAAAAAGATTTATGGCATCTATAAAACCTATCATCCAAGTTATTTTCAATATCTTTCATCTTTGCATAAAATTCCACTTGCCTGTTTGTAGCATGTAACACTATCTTATGTATAATGCTTGAAGTTTCAAAAAATAAAATTTTACTATATTGAACAGATATAATCTTATCACGAATTTTAATAATAAAATTTTTCCCCGTAGCATCTGATTTTAAACAATACTTCTTATTAGCATTTATAATACATTGGTGAATTCTTTCTTTTATAGTATTGTAGTTGTCTTTTATGATATAATCCATAGCTTCTACTTTATATATAAATGTAAGATAGCTCATTTCTGCATGAGTGGTTATGAAAACAATAAATCCCCTTGGATCATACTCTCTTATCGTTTCCCCTAATTTTATACCATTTATATTAGATTTTAAATCTACATCTAAAAAGTATAAACCTGATATTTCATGATTTTTTAAATGATCTATAATGGTATGTGGATCTTCTGTAGATAAAGCTACTTCCATATCAAAATTTTCAATAATTATAATATCTTCAATTAACTTTGTGAACCGTTTCCTTTGTTCATTATTATCTTCACATATAAATACTTTAAGCAATATTATCTCTCTCCCATTCTTCATTTGTGTGATATTTCGATATTTTGAATAAATTCTCCATTTTCTATTATGGTGTCCAAAGAAATGTTATTGTAATTTTTAATAATTTCTTTTAAATTACTAAGACCTAGCCCTCGATTTTCACCTTTAGTAGAAAAACCTCTTTGAAACAGTTTATATATAGGAGGGATATCTTCAGGACAGTTATTTATTACAGCTATAAGCACTGAATTATTCCTATTTACAAGAGCAACTTTAAGAGATGGTTCTGCACACTTTAATGCAGCTTCCTCAGCATTATCAAGTAAAATACCTATAATTCTGCAAAGGTCTATAATTTGCATATCTATTTTTTCTATAGGCTCCATAATATCTATGAATACATCAATTTCTAACTCTTGAGCTCTTATGATTTTAGAAGATATTACCCCTTTTAATTCTGGTAATTTTATATTTTTTAAAAGACCTATTTTAAAATTATTAGATTCGATACCCTTACTCAAAGGTATAATATTATCATTAAAATGTTTTGTAAGTCCATCCATATCTTTATTTTCTATATATCCAACCAGCGAGGAAATTATATTTATATAGTCATGTCTAAAAGCTCTCATATCCATATAGACAGTTTCTAAATTAGTGGTATATTCCTGTAAATTTTGAAATTGTATTTGCTTATTTTTAATTGCCAATTCTTTGGTGATGCTTTTAATCAATATATACATTATTACCATTAAAAGTATAAAATAAATAAAAAATAGTAGTCCATTTAGTTTTATAACTTCATTGGTGAAACCATCATTATTTCCTAAAAGTATATTGGCATAGAATATTATTAGGGTTAATAGAAAGCTTAAAACTGTTAATGTACCAAGTTTCCCGTTAAACTCTATATTAGATATTTTAATTTTTTTATTTATTAAAATGCCTGATAATTTACTTATGATAAATATTATTAGAAGTTCACTAATAAAAGTTATTATGTACATGGACGAGTTGAAGTAACCTGGATTGGGATTTATTCCTATAATGTAAATTTTAATATAACTTAATATATAATCTGCAAGTATAGCTATTAATGTAGAAGCTAAAGGCGTTATTATACTGATAAGTACCTTTTTGCTTTTTTTATATAAAAAGCATATGGCTATAATATTTAATGGGATTATTGATAAAAAATGTAATTTGATATAAAAGGGTAGTCCTATTAATTGAGTTGAGCATATGGCTATTAATAGTTCTTTTTTAGTAAATTTAAAACAAAATAAATTTATTAATGCAGTATACATAAATAGGATACTAATTAAAGCATCAATAAAATAGCTCATATTTTTCTCCTTCGATAAATTGAATCTGTTTTTAAATTATACCACATATTTAACCAAAAAAATAAATTAAAGACTATACTTACTATTTTAAGTATAGTCTTTAATTTATTTTTTCATATTTACTTTTAACATTTCAATTGGAATCTTAGGTTCATAATAACACCCCATAAAGCATTTTCCCATGGCTTTTTCACTTAATTTTATTGAAGTCTCCCCTAAAGTTATTGCTAACTTTTCTCCTATTTTACTAAACAAGTTTTTTTTCATATTTTTCATAATTTCTATATCTCCTTTTTAATAAATTATATGTTATTGGTAATATGCCTATAACTTCAAAGCTTGTAGCCAATGTAATTAAAGTCTTTATTACACTACTAGGTATTATTAAAGCTAGTAGCATTAATAACATGCCTGTTAATAATGATTCCTTTCTAAGCTTAGTTCTTAATGTACATCCTAATAATGGATGATGTTCTGTATCAGCTGGAGCGTATTTATATAAAAGTATATTTATTATTACAAATACAGTAAAAACAGTATAATTATTAAATTTTAAATAATAGCTTAAATAAGATCCAAACACAAACATTATTACAGATATAGATGTACATACAATACTGCTTTTTGAATGAAGACCAAAGGCATTTCGTCTTATACTTGCAAAAACTAATAACATAAGTAAAGACTCATTTACTAAATTAAAGATTGCTGATATAACAAATATCATAAAAAATTTAGATATATTAATTAGCAAAATCTCAAGACCTAATTTCATTTTTTGTAGTTCTAAACCTTCCTTATTTGAATATTTGTTTATTTTAAATGTAATATTTTCTGCTAGCGTTTCCATAAGACTTATTTTATTTTTTAATTTAGTTTCCATCTCTATCACCCAAGTGAATTTTATCAATACTTATATGATAAATTTTACTTATGTATTATATTGGACAAATAATATCTTGAACGAGTTTAAGTTTTTATTGAAAAATAATCAATGGACATATTTTTGTAAGTAACGTATTTATTTACAAACCAATCTATAAGCTATCAAAATAATCATAGCCGAAAATAATGTTGATCCTATAACAATACCATTTATAATTGAAGGCATTGGGAAAATTGTAGCAAGTATTAAAACTATAGAAAGTAGTATTAATACTAACAATAATTGTTTTTTCATAATCATATCTCCTCTTTTTCATTAATTTTAATGTTTTATCTTAAATTCACTCATTTTAAAAATAATTTAAATTTCAGTATCACTAGAAGACATTCAAGAGATTTTATATGCTTAATATAAAATCTCTGCTATGTTAATATATTTAACTTATAAAATCAATGGAAATGTAATGAAATAATAAAACTTAGTAACGAATGTAGATAAAAGCTAAGGATAACGTTGGCATTTATTATTAAATTTAATCAGTTCATTACATTTATGTAAATGGAAGAAAGTGTTGTAATAAGGTTATTTAAAAAATAAGAGCGTTTATTTATGAAAAAATCCATTAAATATTAATAGTGATAAATGTGTTTATAGAAGTTTATTTAAATTTTGATATTTATTGAAAATATGTTGTTGGAACATAAAAGGTACACAAGGCAAAATTTATTATAGTTAATGCAGTGAATATTTAAATGATTTAGCGTTTATTACTAAAATTTATTATTTTATTATATTTGTGTGAATTGCAATAAAATTCTGTGATAAAATCATTTTGTCAGAATATTTAGTGGTAATGATTACCCATTAATGACAGCAATAAATTTTATATGGAACCTATTGTCGGAGGAGAATAATGAATTTTAAAAAATACTTAGTTAAACAACATGATGCTACAGATTGTGCAGCAGCATGTCTTGCTACAATATGTATGTATTATAAAAAGGATATTACAATAACAAAACTAAGAGATATCTTGGGAACTGATATTACAGGAACAACTTTAAAAGGCTTAGAGGATGGAGCCAATAGACTTGGCTTTGATACTAGATCTATCAGAGTAGACAAGCAGGGACTTGAAAGTAAGTATACTTTACCAGCAATTGCACATGTGATTACTGAAGAAGGGCTTAGTCATTTTGTAGTTATACACAAAATTAAAAAGGGTAAGGTTACTATATTAGATCCAGCAAAGGATGTAAGAAAAGAAGAAGTAGATGAATTTATTAAGAGCTTTGATGGGATTCTTCTGCTACTTGTACCAAATAATGAATTTATTGTGGAAAAAGATAATAAAGATGGTATGTTATCAAAGTTTATTAGCTTGCTTCTTCCGCAAAAGGCACTATTTATTTATAGCATAATAGCAGCTATACTTCTGACGATTATGGGAATAGCATCTTCCTTTTTCAATAAAATTTTAATGGATGAAATTCTCCCATATGGCTTAAAAAATCAGCTTTTGATTTTTAGTATAGGTTTTTTGATATTAGGAGTTACGCAAATTGTTTTAACTGCAATTAGACAACATATGTTACTATACTTATCGCAAAAAATAGATATTCCATTATTGTTAGGATATTTTAAGCATGTATATAAACTTCCTATGAAGTTTTTTACAACTAGAAAAGTAGGCGATATTTTAACAAGGTTTAGTGATGCTTTTACAATAAAAAATATATTAACTTCTGTTTGCTTATCTTTAATAATTGATATTGTTTTAGCTATAGTTTCTGCAACCGTTTTATATATAATGAATGGAAAATTGTTTGTGGTTATATTAATAATTACAATTGTAAGTGCAGCATTAGTATTTGCATTTAAGAGTCCATATAAAAAAATAAATTTAAAGCGAATGGAAGCAAGTGCAAGATTAAATAGCACTATCATAGAAGGTTTAAAGGGAATGGAGACTTTAAAGGTACTTGCTGCAGAAGATAAAAATTTAGAAAAACTAGAAGTAGAGTATATAAAAAATTTAAGGATTTCATTTCAAGAAGGTGTTTTAGGTAATGTACAAAATTCCATATCCTCAGGAGTTTCATCAATTGGAAATATAGCGTTAATGTTTCTAGGAGCCACCATGGTTATTGATGGAAAGCTTACACTAGGAAGTCTTATGGCATTCGTTTCCTTGTCAGGTTATTTTATGGGGCCTATAGGTAGATTAATAAACCTCCAGCTCAGTATACAAGAGGCAAGTGTATCCTTAAAAAGAATATCTGAAATATATGAGGTGGAAAAAGAACAGGTTGTTGAAGATAAGATAAATATAGATAAAATAGATGGAGATATAGAACTGGAAAATATAACTTTTAGATATGGAAGTAGAGCACCAGTACTTAAGGACGTAAGTATAAAAATTCCTGTGGGTAAAAAGGTAGCCTTAGTTGGTGGATCAGGAAGCGGGAAAACAACTATATCTAAGCTATTGCTTAAGTATTACACACCAGAAGAGGGCAAAATTAGAATTTCAGGATATGATATTGAAGAATTAGATATTTATAGTTTAAGAAGGGCAATGGCTTATGTACCTCAAAATATTGAATTGTTCTCTGGTCCGATTAAAGAAAATATACTTTTAGGAACAGAGAATGCCAGCTATGAGGAAATTAAACTAGCTTGTGAAGATTCAGGTTGCAGCTCCTTTATAGAAAAGCTTCCAGGTAAATATGAAACTTTTTTAGATGAAGCAGGGGGAGGCCTTTCAGGCGGAGAAAGACAAAGATTAGCGCTAGCTCGTGCACTGATAAAGAAATCAAATTTTTTAATTTTAGATGAAGCTACAAGTAATTTGGACTTTATAAGTGAAGCTAAAATATATGATACTCTTTTTGTCAAAAGTAAAAATACTACAATGCTTATTATTGCTCATAGATTATCTACTATTAGAAATTGTGATATTATTTATGTTTTAGATGAGGGCAAGGTTGTAGAGGTAGGAAATCATGAAGTCTTACTTAAGAAGAAAGGTTATTATTATAAGCTTTATGTTAGCCAAGTTGGTGAAATTTATTCAAAAGATGACGGTATTGAAAAACTTGATGAAATTCAGACTAATATCAAGGAAATAGAAGAAAATTTAAGTGATTTGGAAGAGGGGGAAGAGTATGAATACGATTGAAAAAATAACTGTAAAAGAAAATAAGATTTTAAAATTAAGTAATGTATTAATGAGAGAAGTGAGTCAAAATGAGATTAAAGATATAAATAAGGCAATATACATGATGGAAAGTTATGTTAAAGCAAAGGGGAATTCAATTGTAGGACCAATGACTAATTACACAGTTGCAACTACTGATGAAAATGGTCAATTAAAGATGACTTTAAAGTTGATAATGCAATTAAAAAATGTAATAAACAATATAGAGAAACCTTATGAATTTAAACCACAACTAAGGGTAACTAATTGTTTATTTGCTAGATATATGGAAAAAGAAGAGAATCTACAATTTGTATATTCAAAATTAAATCTGCATGCTTTTGAAAATGATATTAAACTAAAGGGTGATAGTTATACCGTATTTGTAAATAACAAGGACAATAGTATAGTTGCAGATGTATTTATGGAAATACAAAAGGGAGGACAGGTACTTGAAGGTCTATAATTTAAACGAAATAACAGATAGTAAAGTTCTGTATGATAAGAGCCCTCCTAGATTTATGGTATGCATTGTATTTGTAGTTTTATTGCTGATGACAGCCTTTATAATATGGTCTACTAAATCTGTTAAAACATATATGGTGAAGGGGCAAGGGACTGTAACTACTGATAAAAAATTTTATATTATGGCTAAGGTGTCTGGTGAGATTAATGAAGTATTTATTGAAGAGGGAAAAGAGGTTAAACAAGGTGAAGTTCTTTTAACAATAAATGCTGTTGAAGCAAAGCTTCAATCTGGACAGGCAGATAGTCAAATTAATATATACAATAAAAGGATAGATTTGCTCACTAGAGCTGAAAATGATGCAGCCAAAGGAGAAAATTCTTTTGACAAAAATAATACAGAGGAAGCTGAATTTTATAACAAACTAGAAGACAGCAGTGTAAAAGCAAAAGAATATGCAGTGGATGAGGAAGCATTAAAAAAGCAAGGTGCTACTGATGATCAAATAAAGCAATATAAGATATCTGGAAAAAATAAAGCAGATGATTTACATTACACAACAATTTTGGACTTTACAAATGAAAAGAAGCAATTGCAACTTGAAAAAAGCAAACTAGAGACACAAAAAGTAGCTACAGATAAAAGCGCTGAGGAGTTTAAGTTATATGCAGCTAAAAGTGGTAAAGTACATTTAAATAACCCATTAACTAAGGGAATGGTTTTACAAGCAGGAAATTTAATTGGAGCAATAAATAGTCCAAAGGATGAGCTGATTGTAGAGACCTTAATATCAGGAAGTGAAAGACCAAGAGTACATTTAAAGGATGAGGTGTCAATTTTAGTAGCAGGCTTAAATCAAGCCGAATATGGCACTATTAAAGGGAAAGTAGTAAGTATCGATGAAGATGCTACTATTGATAATCAAAAAGGAAATATATATTTTAAATTAAGAGTTAAACCAGAAAAAACTTATCTAACAGATAAAAAAGGTGAAAAGGTTAATTTAACACTTGGAATGATTATTGAAACAAGAGTTAAATATGAAAAAATCAATTATATGAAGTACTTTTTAGAGCAAATAGGTGTAAATTTTAATTAGCTTTTAAAGGTAACTGCAGATACCTTTAATATATATAACATAAAAAAATAATAATTTTAAGGAGGATTTTTAAAATGAGTTCATTAGCATTAAAATTACCAAATAATTATGTAGAGGTTGAAAGAGATGAGATGGAATATGTTTCTGGCGGAGTAAGTATGCAAAATACTTGGTATGGATTTAAAGTATTACTAAATCATAATGAAAGAGTTAATCTTACAGATCTTCAAGTAGCACTTACTGGAGTATCAACTGCAATACCTGTGCCTGGTTTGTCGGCAATGATGGGTGTTATAACTTCATATGTATGGAATCATGATGAAGGAAAAGGTACTGAATTGAGATTTGCGGGCAGTTTATCTTCATTAATAGTTGGAGGTTATCCAATATTTATTGGAGCTTATGCTCGTTAGATTTAATAATAAAATTAAGATAGAAGAGTTGTGACTTGAAATATGTTATAATTAGACATTTGTAAATTAATATTGAAAATTTAGAATGAGTTGAACTAATTATTAGCTATGTCAATGTATACAATTGTAAAATTAAATTACTATCAATTTAATCATAAATTGATAGTAATTTATGATTAAAATAATTGAAAATTTAATTGCTTTACTTTAAGAGTTAATAAAAGTATAGATAATTTTTATACTGGTATAGGATATTTTCGTTATAAGTATTAACAATAAGAAGGAGATGTACGGAGAATGTGGCATAATATTTTTTTAGTGATAGATCTGATTATTCTTTTAATATTAGCATTTATTAATGCGAAGGAAACGAATGAAAAAAAGTATTCAAATCTAAAGAAACTTTGTTTGTTTTTTTTAATAATTCTCACATTGATTTTGATTATATTAAATCATCTTGGTTATTAAATATATACTGAAAAATTAAATTATAATAATAACAAAAAAATTCGGCGTAGTTGGATTTAACAGTGCACTTTAGAAGTACTACCCTATAGATATCAAGCTAATGTAAATCAATGATTACGTTAGCTTGTGCTTTCTATTAAGAATTGCAAAAAAATATCATTTGGTAGAGGTTCATTCAATATAATTCTTATATTAATAAGCATTATACTAATGTTTTCACGCTCAACCATGGATATAGGTCTTATTATAGTTATTATAAATATAATAAGCATAGTTGCGTGTATGGTTCTTTTGTAGATATATCTAGAATGATTGAGTTGAACAAAAATTTTAATAATATTGCATTATATTTCGTAGAAAATTTAACAATAAGTTATAGAATGAATGATTTTTGTAAGCAAAAGATTTCTAATTATATTGAAGAAACGCTAATAAAAAAGCAATATAATTTATCAATACTTACTACTATGATTCCACTTATAGAATACAATTTTATAAATAATGAAGATCAACCTGAAGAAATTAATAAATTCATTAATTGGTTTATTAACAGTTATGAAAACATAAAGTTAACAGAAAATATTGTTATAAGGTTAACAGCAAACAAGCTTATGGATAAAATACGTGTATGTAATTTAGTATCTGAAGAATTTATAAATGAAAAGAATATAAAAATAAATAAAGTCAACAAACATCCTTTGCATAAAATTTATATGCAATTTGAAAGTTACGCAAAAAAACAGGTTGTTTTAGAAAAGAAATGAATTTGGTAAATATTGATAAAGTGTGTTGCATTTATTAATGAATGTATTCAAGATAACGGATAATAGTTTGTTATATAATTTTAAAAGTTAAAAAAATATGAATTATGAAGTTATTATATAAGGGGTGAAGATTATGCAAATTACACAATTTTTTAAAGAGAGCTATATTAGCGTGTTAGTAGGATTGATAGTTATTATTATTATACTTCCTTTTTTTCAAGTGATTTTATTAAAAAAGAAAAATTCAAGAGATATAGCTAACTATATAGGAGCAAGTATTATAGTAATGTGCTTAGCTATTGTTTTTATAGTGCATAAAAACAAGTCGGTGGCAGTTATTTTAGGTATGTTCTTATGTAGTATTATTACTGATATATATAAATTAGTATTCAAAAATATTACAAATGTATAGTGCTAAATTAAATCTTACTTTTGCTAGTTGTGTAACCGCTGAAGCTAGTGAGGTATATTCACAAGTCAATGAAATAGGAAATATTCTATTATACAATACAAAGCAGGTTCGAGTAAGAATAAGAGAGGCAAAACTTTGGAAAATCCCAACGAGAGACGCTGACTGGATGGGGTATTATGTGTTATTAGTAATATTATAATGTTTTCAGTTGCATTGATAAAATAGAGTGGAATTTCATTGATATAATGCAGTGTGCGGTGAAAGTCGAAAGCACTGAGAGGAACAAGGGAAAAGGTGGAAATAATATAAAAGTCTTACCTAATTGCTATAAAATGATGAATATGAAGTAAGAGATGTAGAAATTAAAGATGTAGAGAAAATGTTAGGCTGTATGGATATAACTTTAAGCTATTTGGAGTAGGATCTTATAAGAATATGATTTTATTTAGCACTTTTTTAATATCATTTTTAATGGTATTTATTTTTGTTAGAATATTATTATGTGTAGTAAATGAAAAATTTAAATTATTAATACCTCTGCAGATTAATTAAAAATAGTGGGAAAGAAAAAGTAATAAGTAATGGAGCGCTTTTTATAGTTACTGTTTTGATAATCATTATTAGCAATGTTGTTAGTTTTAATGATTATCAATTTGGAATTATTTTGGGCATATCTAATAGTATTATTTTTACTGTTTTTTTGATGACAGTATAGTAGTTGCTCACTATAGTTGCAATCCTTTTAGGTGTTTTTTTAAGGAGATGATTTATGTGAAAGAGACAGTAAAAAAAAGAGTAATTAATTGTATAAAACTTTCAATATTATTTACGTTTTCAAATATTATATTTGATTATTTTTTTAGACCATCAAATATAGATTTATCAAGAAGTATTTCTATTGGAGTTGGTGTTTCAATAGGCGTAAATTTTTTCAACGGTATTTTTTTAAAAAAAGGAAAAAATTAAATTTTATATAAATAAAAATTTGAATATATATGTTGCAATAAATAAACTAAAGGATAATTGATAGAATATATGTTGAAATTAATATTTCAGAATAAAAATTCCTAGGTGAATAATAATTGATGAAGAAATTTGAATGAAAAAATACATATAATAATGTTAAATATAAAAGTTTATAACATGTGTATTATAAGCTGGAAGGAAAAATGTAGAGTTGGGATATATATTAAGTTGGTATGTGGTGATTTTATTATGAATAATAAAATAAATAAAAAAATATTAATATTTTTTATTGCGATTTTTGTAGGTATAAATATATTAATAATATTTATATCATTTTTTAAAATTAAAAGTTTGTATATTAATATTGAAAGTATGCCTAAATATAATATATTCATACTAGTAGTTTTATTAATAAGTTGTTATTATATCGATATAATAATTCATGAATTGGGGCATTTTATAGCTGGAAAATTAATTAAATTAAAATTCTATTCATGTACTATTTTCCCATTTGAAATAAAAAACCAAGATAAGAAAATTACTGTTGAGATTACTGATAATTTTGGACAATTAGGTTCGTGTTTGATGTATCCAGAGAATTTTGATAAATCATTTAAAGGTTTAACAATATATTATTTTGGAGGCGTGTTTCTAAATTTTATATCTATAATTGTATTTTTATTTTGTATAATCCGTATGACACCTGGAAATGAAAATATTTTCACTAAAATGTTTTTTGTTTTTTTATTAATTATTAGTGAATTCAATTTGATTCAAAATATTAAAACAAGTGAAATTAATGGAATGAAAACAGATGGTGCAAAGGTGTTGACTTTAATAAAAACGTCAGATACCAATGATAGTGACTCAATGGAATTAGTAATATCATTGCAACTTTTTTGTGGTATTAGACCTAGAGATATAAATTTTGAAATGCTTAATGATAGAAATGAAACTAGTGATAAAAAATTTCATGGCTTAATAAGTATGTATTACTTTTATCATTATTTAGATAATAAAAATATTGAGAAAGCTGAAGAAT
The DNA here is from genome assembly GCA_964554365.1 of uncultured Clostridium sp. Lineage (GTDB taxonomy): Bacteria > Bacillota > Clostridia > Clostridiales > Clostridiaceae > Clostridium_AM. Next base: position 12,010 of record CAZKOJ010000048.1, read on the forward strand.
GTATAGATGTTATTGAAAAAAATATTGATAAATATACTAATGATTTAAAACAAAATGTAATTTATGAAATTTTATATTGTTCTAGTTATATAAAAAGGGATGCTAGTAAAGCTGAGGAAATATATAAGCAGATTTCACAAATACTTTTAAGTGATAAAAGTATTTGTAGTTTCCGCATTCAAATGGCATATGAACTTTATATTAAAAAAGACATTATAAAAGCCTTCGAATTTGGAGAGATTGCATTAAACTTAGTTAATCAAGATCAACTAACAGGAATAGATATTTTTGAAAAATCTGAAATAGAGAGAATGATGGAACAAACTGTAAATTAAAATAGATATTTATGACATATATTTTTGATTAACATTAATTGGGCCTGCACAGTTAAAAGTTCTGTACACTTAAGAAGCGTGTATATCCTAATAAAATGAAGGGTCTACCTGATTAGGTTTAATTAGAACGCTAAAGCACCGGCTAAGCCAGTGTGTCATTACTATTAAATAATTATGAAATTAATCATTTGTATAAAATATAAATAAAAATGCATCAGAATATTTTTTTAGTTGATGAACAATAAAAAAATATTCTGAAACTCTTGTTCAATTACCTGTTATTATTAACTATAATGTTCCTTTTGTTTCCAACATTTTAGGCGAAACCTTCTGGAATAATATACAGATGCAAGAGTGCTAGCAGTTCTAGTAGAGTATCCTTTGGTAATAAATTTTAACTTAGGAATTGAAAGTAGCTTTTCAACGTTATCTGATGAACTAAAGTCACTATCAGTTCTTAAGATTAAGTTACCATTATGAAGTTGATCTTTATATTTAGATAGTATAGCCTTTAGTAAACCACTATAGTGGTCAGTGAAATGGGTGTTTCCAGAATCTAAAAACATTGCTACTGTTTCAGAATGTTCACCTGTAAAGTTGGCTGTTAGTTGATATCCACTTTGATTTTTTTCTTAGCAAAGTAGCCTTTTTCAGCTAGTTCAAAAGTCTTACCATTAGCAATTAGACTGTGTTCTATAAAAAGATGGTGATGAATATCTAATAGTATTATTCTTACTGTTTTAGTACCAGAAGAAGAAAATAAAAGGAATATTTAGATTTATAGATAATGAAATATTTTAAAAATAATAATTTCATGTGAGGAGTGAGTAACATGAAATCTTTAAAAACAAATATTAAGGAAGATTATAAAATAAGTCAAAATAAAAAAAATAATAAAGCATTTATTATTATAACAATTATTTTATTAATAATTTTTTCAGCGTTGGGTGGTATTGAATTTCTTAATATAGAGGTGTATTATCAAAAAAAAGTTCATTTAGTTTTTTCTTATATTTTAATAGAACTTATGATTATATACTATATTTCAATATTTATTCATGAAGTTGGCCATTTAACAATTTTAAAGTTGTGTGGATATAACTTGAAGATATTTGCAGTAGGTCCTATTATCTTAATAAATGATAATGGGAAGTTTAAATTAAGGCTTAAGATAACAAGCTTAGTTACAGGTGGATTGACAATGATAGATATGAATCGTGCAATTACTTGTGAGGAGGATTATAAAGCATTCATTAAGGATTGTAAAAAAATATTATTTGGGGGAACCTTATTTAATATAATTTTTGTGTTAATAAGTTTAATATTAATGTTATTTCGAGCAACTATAGATATAGGATTTCTTATATTTGTTTTAAATATATTAACAATAATAGGTTGTATGCTACCTTTCAATGATATATCTAGAATGATTGATTTGAAGAAGAATCCTAAAGATATTTCGTTATATTTCGTAGAAGATTTAACAATAAACTATCTAATAAATGATTTTTGCAAACAAAAAATTTCCAATTATATTGAAGAAATGTTACTAAAAAAACAATATAATTTATCAGTATTGAGTGCTATGATTCCACTTATAGAGTACAATTTTATACACAATGAAGAGCAACCTGAGGAAATCAATAAATTCCTTAATTGGTTTACTAAAAATTACGAAAGTGTAAAGTTAACAAAAAATATTTTTATAAGATTAACAGTAAATAAGCTTATGTATAAAATTAGATTATGTAATTTAGTATCTGAAGAATTGGTAAAAGAAAAAAATATAAATAAAGTCAACAAACATCCTTTACATAAAATTTATATGGAATTTGAAAATTATGTAAAAAAACAGATTATTTTAGAAAGAGATTCAAATTAGGATTTTTTTAATTGCAATAACAGCAGAGGAACATTAGCTACAATTAATGAAAGCAGTTATAAACTGTTTGCTATTAATCTACAGCATAAGAAAGTGATGAAACTTAATTTAAATGGATACAAGGTTTAATGAAGATAAGTAAAAGGAGATGAAAATATGAATTTTATTACTTCAATTGGTACTTCTTTAATGATATTTTTAGCAGTATTTATTCCAACTCGTATTATTATAATCGTTCTTAATCTAAGATTTCATTTATTCATGCCACTTCAATTATTAATTGAGAGAAGTGGAAAACAAAAATTAATAAATAATTTGTTTTGTATTATATCTATTCCTCTATTTGTATTTATTAATGAATATACTAATTTTAATGATTATCAATCAGGAATTGTGTTGGGAATTTGGTTTGGTGTTATACTTACTATTTCAGAATCTAAGAAAGATAGCAAAAATAATATTTAGATTTATAGATAATGAAATATTTTAAAAATAATAAATTTTGGATAAATAATCGAGTTTATTTTTAGTGTTTTTTTGTAAGGTTACAAAATAGTTTGAATAAAAAGAATTAACATTACGTATTTTCCTGCAAAAGGTATAAAGGAGTAAAAGGATCAAACAAATTTTAGAGGATGCTAACTAATTTCCCTGTAAATTGGTATGTGGTAATTAACTATATTAAATATAATTTTAGGAGAATAATTATGTTAAAGCTTTGTTTTTTTATTGAGTTTCAAAAAAATAATAAGGGTAATCTACCTAAAGTGCTTGTGATTTTAAAGATGTTTTTAAAGTACATAGCTTTAATAGGATTTTTTTTTGGAGCATTTAATACTACATATGGAATGCTTCAGCAGGAAGGTTACTTATCTTTTTTTGCTTCCATTAATGTAGCATTTTTGATTATATTTCATGGATTACTACAGTTATATTTCTTTAAAACATTGGAGAAGGATGTAGTTATAAGCTTTCTACCTGACAAAACCTATAATTATATTAGAGTAAGACTATTTATGATTATTATTAGATGGAGTCTAGTGTTTATTTTACCTTCAATGTTCTTTTTAAAGAAATTAGCGAGTATAAATAGCGTATATTTTTATATGGATTTAACGGTGATGGTTGTTATTGAAATTATAATTAATTATCTTATAGCTATTTATCTAAGATATATGTTGAATATAAAGAGTAATTCACTATTGAAAAAGTTAGTAATTGCTTTGAACACCATATTCTCAGTAATTTTATTTATGGTGACAACACAAGTTTGTCTTATTGAATTACTTGATTCTGTAGGTAAAGAAAAGAATATAACTACTTATATTTATGTAAATAATTATTTTCATTTATTAGTTTTAGTAATGTTGATAATAGTCATATTATTACTTAATTTAACTAATGATTTTTTCAAAACAAATAGCAGAAAGCTTATTATAAATATGAAAAATGTTAAACAAAATAATTCAATTAAGGTTGAAAAGATCTTGAATTGTTTTATTAAAAATAATTCTCTCATAGACAAAACTTTGATTATAAAAGATGTTAAGGGGATTTTGAGAGATTTTAGCTATGGACACTTGTTTTTCTTTTTGATTCAAATGACAATTGTAGCTTCTGTTGCATATTTTTATGTTTGTACTGATGTGCCTAAAAATCTTAAAGAGGCTATTATTATTATGAGTATATTTTCAGTAATTATATTTGTTAATACTTTAATTGTTGTAGCAGCTGGTGGATTAATTTTTAAAAATAAATTAAAAATCCATGAGGATAATGATTTGCTTAGATTATACAATATTAAACATGATAAAAAGCAATTGATTAAGATTAAAAGGTGGACAGCTTATTTAATTTTAAGTGTTCCTATGTATGTTATATATATTATTGCATTAGTATGTAAATCGAATATATGGGCAATAATTACCTCAGTTTCTTTAGTAATTACTTCAATACTATTAGGGAAAGTTGTTGTTTTAGTTGCAATTAAAATAATAAATAAGGATTATAGCGATAATACATTGATACAAGCAGTTGGGCTAGTTATGTATATAGGTATTGTTTGTGTAATTTCACAGATGATGTTGAATTTGGAAGAAGAAAAGAGAGGCTTAGTATTATATTGTATATATAATTTAATGCTTTTGGCTAGTTATTTTTATGATAGCAAGATTAATATAAACGCTGTGGAGGGGAAGAAAAAATGCTTAATATAGATAATTTGGTGTATTCATATAATGGAGAAAAGAATGTATTAGATGGAGTAAGCTTTACCATAGAAAAAGGAAAGGTATATTGCCTTTTAGGGGTAAATGGAGCAGGTAAAACCACCTTATTTAATTGTATTGCAGGTTTATTTTCTTCCAATATAAACAAGGACATGCTAAATGAAAAAATCCTTTATATACATGACCAAATGCACTTTTACTACTACTTAACAGGTAATGAATTTATAGATTTAATAGTATCTTTAAAGAATAAAGATATTAGTAAAGAAAAATACAATAAGCTCTTAGCGCAACTGAAAATGAAAGATCACATAGAAAATCGTATTTCAACATATTCCTTAGGAACAAAGCAAAAGCTAGTGTTAATGGTTGCCTTTTTATTAAACTATGAGTATATTTTCATGGATGAACCCTTTGGTTCATTAGATTTTATTGCTGCGGAAGTAATTATGGATACTATGAGGGAATATTCAAAGAAAGGATGTGCAATTGTAGTTTCCACACATCTTATAGATATTGCTCAAGAAGTAGCAGACACAATATTACTTCTAAATGAAGGTAAAATATATATAATAGAAAATAATTTTAAATCTGCACAGGAAGTAAAATTAAAAATTAAGGAATTAATAAAAAAGTGAAGTGGTGGTTCTTATTAAGTATTTTGTAACAGGAATAATTTTCATATTAATATCTATTATTAACTATATTAATAATAAAACATCGTATAATAACCGAAATATTTTTGAATACTGTAATGATGAAGCAATAAATAAGGCATTTAATGAATTAAATATTACAGGAGTTATGTTTATAGATAAATTATTAGAAGGAACTCATTTTGATTTAATTGTTCTAGAAAGTGGGAATATTGGTGCAAAAGTAAATAAACTTAAAGTTTTTATAGAACAAGACTTTAAACAAAAATTAAAGCTAGAAACATTTAGAGATTCATTACATGAATTCAGACATGTTTTAGATTATAATATAATAAGACTAAAACATAGTCTTTTATCAATAACTCTTATAGGTATAATTATATTGACTATAACAAAACTTGATATATTAAAAGTATATTTACCAATAAATATATATCCATTTTTTATATTAATATTACAAATGGTGATTTTATTAAGTACAATAATATGTGCTACTTTAGATATTATTTTGGAAACAAAAGCTATTAAATATCCAGCAGAAAATTGTGAGATTTATTTACATGAATTATTTTATGATAAAGATATGATAAAGAAGATTAAAAACTATTTAATGACAGATGTTAGCTGTGCAATAAAATGGTATAAAATTAATATTATATGTAGATATTCAATTGTTATTGTTATTGTTATTATCCTAGGAATACTATAAATAGTTCATATTTCATAATAATAATGTGTTATATATTAAAACTTTTAGATGATAAAGAAGTTACAACCTTGTATTACAATATTTCAGATATATAAATCAACAATAAAGTCTAACAGAGCAAAAGCATATTCAAAGCAAAATTTAGAGTGGACAGAAGCTTAAATATATTGTGTAGAAAAACTTAGAGTGAATTTAGAAGTCCTTATGCTTCATGTTTTAAGCAGAGAACCCAAATTTTTAATTTGGTGTGAATCGCTTACTCCTGCGAAGAATGAGTAGGAGTTTCCAATAATAAATCAGGATGATTTAAGCCACGAGGAGCCCAAGAGATAGTAATTTAGTATATTTAAAGAATGGAAGTAATATGTGAATTTTAACTGTATGGAAGCTGAGATATATTGAGAAGAAACATTAGAACTTCTAAATGAAGCGACTAGTTTCTGAGCGATATATAGCAGCTGCAATACAGTTGAAATTACTGCACCACTTTATTGTTTGTAATAAGTATTCTATCTATGCTTTTTAGATTTATTATTACCCTTTTCTTTAAAAGATTTTTTAGAATCTCTCACTGGAGGGGTACTTTTACTAAATTTATCAGTGGTGGTTGTATTATTACTTCTTCTATCCTTACTAGTTCTATCATTACTGGTTTTATCATTAGGTTTACCAAAAGTTTTATCATTAGGTTTACTAAAAGTTTTATTTTTTGAACCAGCATGAGGTTTACTTGTACCCGTCTTATTAGAATCTCTTCTTTGTTTAGGCTGTACAGCAGGAATAAGACACTTTGGTCCATTTCCGATTAAATCTTCACGCCTACATCTAATTAAAGCTCCTTTTACAATATTATAGTTTTCAGGAACAGAAAACTGCATAAGAGCTCTTTGCATATTTTTTTCTTGTTGATCTTTAGGTATATAAACTTGTTCACCAGTTATAGGGTTCATTCCTGTATAATACATTGTAGTTGAAAGACTTCCTGGTGTAGGATAAAAATCTTGAACCTGTTCTGGCATATATCCCATAGTTTTGATATATTCAGCTAGTTCTATAGCAGCTCTTAAGTCGCTACCAGGATGACTTGACATAAGATAAGGAACTAAAAATTGATTTTTATTTAGTTTCTTATTTATTTGCAAATATTTTTTCGCAAATCTCTCATATACCCCACGACTAGGTTTACCCATTTGTTTAAGCACCTTATCACTTACATGTTCTGGTGCTACCTTAAGCTGACCACTTACATGATGTTCACAAAGTTCCTCAAAAAAGTCTGTGTTTTTATCATAAGCAAGATAATCATATCTTATGCCTGAACGAATAAAAACTTTTTTAATTCCGGGCAAGACTCTTATTTTTCTTAAAAGACTTAAATATTCGGTATGATCTACTATTAAATTTTTACAAGGGGTAGGAGAAAGACACTGTCTATTTTTACATACTCCACGTGTTTCCTGAAGCTTACATGCTCTATGTCTAAAGTTTGCAGTAGGCCCCCCTACATCATGTATATATCCCTTAAAGTCATCTAATGTAGTTATAAGTTGTGCTTCATCCAAAACTGATTTCTGACTTCTATTTTGAATAGTTCTTCCCTGATGAAAAGTAAGAGCACAGAAAGAGCAAGCACCAAAACAACCTCTATGGCTAGTAATAGAAAATTTAACTTCTTTAATAGCAGGAATACCACCTAAAGCTTCGTACATTGGGTGATATGTTCTAGCATAAGGAAGATTATATACTATATCCATTTCTTCATTTGTTAAAGTAAATTGAGGAGGATTTTGAACAATATAATGATCTCCATGTTTTTGAACCAAAGTTTTTCCGTTAATAGGATCTTGTTCATAGTATTCTAGTTTATAGCTTTTTCCATAAGCTTTTTTATCATTAGATACTTCGTAAAGGGAAGGAAGTTCTATAAAATCTTTTAGATTTTCTATTTCATTAGAAGAATATACTGTTCCTCTAACATCTGTAATTTTATGAATATTCATTCCATATTTAAGAAGGTTAGCTATCTGAACTACAGTTTTTTCACCCATCCCATAGATTAAAAGATCTGCTTTTGAATCCATTAGGATACTTCTTCTTATCTTGTTATCCCAATAATCATAATGAGCAAATCTCCTAAGACTTGCTTCTATTCCTCCAATTATAACAGGTACATCTTTGTAAGCTTCTCGAGCTTTGTTACAATATACAATAACGGCTCTATCAGGTCTATGACCTGATTTTCCACCTGGAGAATACAAGTCATCATGTCGTCTTTTTTTAGAGGCAGTATAATGGTTTACCATAGAGTCAATATTTCCTGAATTTATTAGAAAACCTAATTTAGGTTTGCCAAGCACCCTGAAATTTTCTACATCATTCCAAGCAGGTTGAGCTATTATACCTACAGTAAAGCCTTCACTTTCTAATACTCTGGATATTATAGCAGTACCAAAAGAAGGATGATCTACATAAGCGTCACCTGTAATTATTATAAAGTCCAATTGATCTATGTTTCGACTTTTCATATCTTGTTTATTAACTGGTAAAAATTCTTTATTTACTATCATTTAAAATCTCCATTCCACTAAAATTCAGCTAAATCCTATATTAGCACAATGAAAAGGAAATATGAACATGAAATTTTTTTCGCTAAAATGTTATAATAGTATTTAAGATATGTTTTTATAGCCTATTTCATTAGGACTTAATCACCCTAGTAAAAAAATGGGAGGCAAAAAAGTGAAAAATGAAGAAGTTGTAGATTTAACTGTTATTAAGGAAAAACGAATATATAGTGTAAAAGCTTTATCGAGTCAGTCTATAATGGAAAGCTTAATACGCAATAATATAAAGATATGGGCGCCTTGCAATAGTAGGGGTACATGTGGAAAGTGTAAAATAAAAATTACAGAGGGAAAAGTACAAAGGGTAAGAAATAACTACGAGCTTTTAAATACGGATGAAATAGAAAAGGGTATTTGCCTTGCTTGTTCCTGCTATCCATTAGAAAAATGTACTATAGAAATATTAGATTCTCATGAGGAAGAATTTCAAATATTAGAAAGCTACAGTGAAGATAATATTGAATTAAATACAGGTATAGAAATATTAAGTGTAGAAGTAAATGAAAACAATATTAAATTTCAAAGTCTATCAGAATACATAAAATACAAAACAAAAATGGATTTAGAATTTTCTTTAAAGTCACTTAGAAAGCTTTCCACAATTATAAATGAAAGTTCTAAAAACCAACGCCAACATTCTCTTTATAAAGAAAGGCACATAAATTTAATTCTAGAAAAACATAAAATAATAGATATATGTAGTTCAAACAATACAGAAGTATATGGTATAGCAGTAGATATAGGTACAACTACTATAGTGTTAAGTATAGTGAATTTATTAACTGGAAAAGTATCAGGCACTGCATCTAGCTTAAATTCCCAAAGACAGTTTGGTGCAGATGTAATTTCAAGGATACAGTATAGTTCAGAGAAAAGTATTTATTCATTAAGGGATGCTATAAGAGAAGATATTATACAAGGCATAGAAGAATTATGTATACAGAGCAAAATAAATAAAATGTCAGTACAAAAATTAGTTATATCAGGCAATACTACTATGCTCCATTTGCTTATGGGATTATTCTCAGAATCTATGTCAATGTATCCATTTACAACTGTTGTAAACTCACAAATCAACTTAAGTTTTAATGAGTTATTTGAAAATAATACGTTAGAATGTCAGGTGGAACTTTTACCAGTTATATCCGCTTACATAGGAGCGGATATAACTGCTGGCATGGTAAAATGCAATTTTCATAAATCAGAAGATATATGTATGCTTATAGATATAGGTACCAATGGAGAAATGGCCATAGGGAACAAAGATAAAGTTTTGTGTGCTGCCACTGCAGCAGGGCCTGCGTTTGAGGGAGCAAATATAGAAAATGGAATTGGAAGTGTAAGTGGAGCTATATATTCTGTAAATATAGAAAATGGGGATATTTTATATAAAACAATTAATGATAAGCCTCCTGTTGGCATATGTGGATCAGCTGTAATAGATATAGTAGCAGAAGGTTTAAAAAATAAATTGATAGATAATACTGGGAAATTAAATAAAGAAATTGTAGCTGAAAATTATATTAAAATATCAAAAGATGGAGATAATGAAAAGATAATTTTTACCCAGAAGGATATAAGGGAACTACAGCTTGCCAAGTCTGCTATATGTTCTGGAATAGAAATGTTAATTAAAAATTTTGGATGTACCTATGAACAGATAAATAAAGTTTACATAGCAGGTGGATTTGGAAATAAGATAAATTTAGACAATGCTGTAAGCATAGGTGTTATACCAAAACAATTAGACGATAAAACATGTTTAATAGGGAATAGTTCCCTAGCAGGAGCTATAAAATATCTATTAAACATAGAGACTAAAAAGCAAATTAACTATATTATAGATAACTCCAAATACATAGATTTATCTTTAGATGAGGAATTTAACAAATTATTTATAAAAAATATTAATTTTATTTAATTTACCTGATATAATTTAAAGTAAGTATTTGTTAACTTAAATCAGAGTTGATGCATAGAATAAAGTATAGAATAAATAATATTTATTTTAGAAAACAGCGAAAATTCTTTAAAAATCTTAGTAAAACAGAATAAGAGAGAAATAAAGCCACTTAAACAGTAAATTTAAATAAATTTACTGCTTAATGGTTGCATTTTCGCGAATTTGTACTATAATTAATAATGTAAAATAAAATTTATAATTTTACTTATGTTAGGTGAGGCTCCTATATAGATATACGCTACTGCCCGGAAACATCGAGAGATGCCAATGGGTCAACAGGTATTACCGAATCAAGGTTCTACTTAATGTAGCTGGACTTTAAAAGTCTAAAGCTGTATAGTGCTAAAACTCAGACGAAGAAGTTTTAGTTTATTTAAGAGCCTTTGTAGGCTCTTTTTTTATATTTTTTTAATAGGTGGTGTGATGAATGGAAAGTGGACCTTATAGTGGTCGGTCCAAGGTAAAAACAAAATTAAATATGGAACATATAGAGGACATTTAAACTAAACCGATAAAGAAAATTTTATTGGATTTTATACATTTCTAAAATTCCTTATCAGTTTTAATGGTATTCCTCTGTATGTGCAAGGAGGAATATTTATGAAAAGATTATCTAGCTTCTTTCTTAGCAAAGTTCTTCATAGAAAAATTTATGATGAATACAATGAATCTATAGGGAAACTCTGTGATATTTATGTAACTACAGAAGATGGTCTCCCACGGGCTATAGGTTATAGGATAAAAAAGGATGGAGAAATTTTTAATTGCGAATTTAAAAATATTATTTTTTACGAAGAAGATGATAAAATAATAATAAAAGGTGAAGCTGTAAGAGAGATAATTATGCAAAAATACTCATATCTTTTATCCAAACATTTACTAGACAGACAAATTGTGGATATTGATGGCAAGAAACTTGTAAGAGTTAATGATTTAAGACTTGTAGAAATAGCAGGCGAATTTAGAGTAGTAGCTGTAGATACTGGGGTACTTGCATTAGGTAGAAGACTTGGTGTAGAAACCATGGTTAAAAGTTGCTATAAATTTTTTGATAAAAAACCAGCAGATAGTCTTATTTTTTGGGATAATGTTGAGTCACTGGAAATGGTGAATGACAACTTAAAACTATCTGTTACTTATGAAAAATTATCGAAACTTCATCCAGCAGATTTAGCAGATATTATTGAGGATATGGATGTAAATTATAGAAAAAGGGTTTTTGAAAACTTAGATCAAGATTTTGCAGCAGATATATTAGAGGAAATTGAACCAGATATTCAGGCAGACATTATTGAAAATTTAAGTCAGGCTAAAAGAGATGAATTATTAGATAGTATGCCAAATGATGAAATTGCAGATATACTAGAAGAAGTTGATGAAGAAACTGCTGAAACAATTCTCTTGAGTATGGAGAAAGAGGATGCAGATGAAGTAAGAACTCTTATGCAGTATGAAGAAGAAAAAGTTGGTAGCATAATGAATAAGGATTTTATATCATTTAATATAAGTATAACAGTGGAGGAAACCATAGAACTTTTAAGAGAAACAAACCCAGAAGATGAAGTGTCACATTATATTTATATAACAGATGAACAAGAAAAGCTTCAAGGTGTAGTATCTTTAAAGAATCTTATAATGTCAAATCCTAAAAATAAACTTAGAGAAATAATGTTAACTGATGCAGTAAAAATAAATGATAATGAAAATATAGATGAAGCTATAGAAGTATGCTCTAAATATGACCTTCTTTCTTTACCAGTTGTAGATAATGATGAAAAACTATGTGGTATAGTTATAATGAGTGATATAGTAGAAGATATACTAATTCCAACATGGAGGAAGAGATTTAAAAAGGTAGGTTAGAAAAGGTGAAGAAACGTGAAGAGTAAAAATAAGATTCTAATGATATTGGGTATAATAGGCCCAGGAATTATTACAGCTAATGCAGGAAACGATGCTGGAGGTGTGGCCACCTATTCTGTAGTTGGTGCCCAATATGGGTATTCCATGCTTTGGGGCATGTTTGCAATAGCAATAGGGTTAGCTGTAATCCAAGAAATGAATGCAAGAATGGCAGTAGTTACAGGTAAAGGTCTTTCTGATTTAATAAGAGAAAGATTTGGAGTTAAATGGGCTTTTTTTGCTATGCTTGTACTTATAATTGCAAATTTAGGTGTATGTATAGGGGATTTTGCTGGTATTGCTGCCAGTCTTGAATTGTTTCATGTAAGCAAATATATATCAATTCCTATGCTTACTATTGTGATGTGGCTTATACTTACGAAAGGTGATTATTCAAAGGCTGAAAAAATATTTTTGTTTCTCACAATCACATTTTTTGGATATATTGTAACTGCATTTCTTGTAAAACCTGATTGGAGTCATGTTGTTACAAGTATTGTTAAGCCAAATGCTAAATTCAATAAAGGGTATTTTTTAGTGCTTATAGGAATGGTTGGTACAACTATAACTCCATATATGCAATTTTATTTGCAATCATCTATTGTAGATAAGGGAATATCTATTAAAGAATACAAGTATGAAAAAATGGATGTTTATATTGGAACTGCATGGGCTATATTAACAGCATTATTTATAACCGTATGTACTGCAGAAACTCTATTTAAAGCAGGTATAAAAATAAATAGTGCACAGGATGCTGCAGCTGCATTAGGACCACTAGCAGGAAATTATTCCTTTTTATTATTTGCCATTGGCCTTTTTGGGGCATCATTCTTAGCATGCTGTGTAATACCTTTATGTACAGCTTATGCTGTATGTGAAGCTTTTGGATTTGAAAGTGGTATTGATAATAAAATAAGAGAGGCACCTGTATTTTTTGGATTATTTTTATTTATGATTACTATAAGTGCAATAATAGTTTTGATACCGGATATATCATTGATTAACATAATATTAGTAACTCAGCAACTAGCAGGAATATTATGTCCTGTAGTGCTTATATTTATGATAAAACTTGTAAATGACACTGAAGTCATGGGAAAATATATAAATACTTCATTGCAGAATATTATTGCAAAGGCTACAGTATTACTTATAATAGTACTAACATTGTTAGCTTTTGGAGGAAGTCTCATATAAGGTATAGTCAAAGAAATAACAAATCAATATGGTAGTCTATTTTACATCATACTGCGTCAACAGAACCCCGTAATAGAACAACTATTAGCGGAAACTGTCTCCTTGTTTGATGCAAAATATCCGTCACATCTTTGACTTGTAATTTCTTTTCAGATGCCTAATCAAAAAAACTGCTTTGCAGTTTTTTTTTGCGTATTTTTTATAATTTTGTGTACACACTAATTATATAGATGAAAATTTACAGCTTTATAATAAATGAAGGAGTGAATTGTATGATGAAGAAATTTTTAAAATTTAAAAGAGAAATAGTTTATGTACTTGTAATTTTATTTACATATATTGCCACTACTGCGTATGTGGCTCCTTATAATAATGCTGTAAACGCTATAGCTTATTATTATGGCTCTAGAGGAGATGTAGTTTCTCAAATACAAAGTAAGCTTAAAAATTGGTATTACTATGACGGAGGGGTAGATGGAATATATGGATATAAAACTT
>CAZKOJ010000049.1:0-25743 GCA_964554365.1 uncultured Clostridium sp.
ACTAGTTTCTGATGGATATATAGTAGCTGCAATACAGTTAAAATTCACTGTACCATTTCCGGTGTAATACGATTATATTTATTCTTCTTTAGTTAAAATATTTAACTCTATATTTCTGTCTATAGGCTGAAAAAGAGATATAAAAGTATCTGTTCTTTGAATTCCATCTACTGCTTGAATTTTGTTCATTAGTAGATTTTGAAGATCTGATATATTTTTACAAATTACTTTTATAAATATTGAATACCCTCCAGTAGTATAATGCAATTCAACAATTTCATTTATAAGCTTTAATTGTTCCAGTGCATCATTAAAGTCTTTAGCTCTATCTAGGTAAATCCCTATAAAACAACAAACATCATAACCAAGTTTTGAGTTATCTATAATCATTTTAGTGCCCTTTATTATGCCTATATCCTCCATTTTCTTCATTCTAACGTGAATAGTACCGCCACTTACATGACAGTGTCTAGCTATTTCTAAAAATGGAGTTCTAGAATCCTTTATAAGTATATCTAGTATCTGAAGATCTAATTCATCTAATCCATTAAACTTTAAATTCATGTATATCACTCCCTAATTTAATCTTAAGGCATCTTCAAAGAAAAACTTTATTTTACATCTTTGACTTGTTAATTCTTTTCAGAGGCATAATACATTTTGTATTATATAGGCATTTTAATATTAACTCATTAATATTATACCAAAAAAAATTATTAATTTAATAAATTTAAACGTTATCAATAAATAATATTTGATAAAATTACAAAAAAAGTTAATAATATTGATAAATGTACATATTTTTTTAATAATATTTAACAATAACGCAATAAATCAAATAAAGTATTATTATTTTCGTAAAAATCAAATTGGAAATTGATGTGTTTTCAAGAAAGCAAGGAAAATAAAAATATATACTCTAATCTAGAGATCTATATTAGACCATATGAAAAATGAAAGATCAGTAGAAAAGATAATAATTTTGCTAGTGATTTCTTCTACTCTCAGTTCAGAATTTTCACAAAGGTATTGATATAAAAGAAAAAGTATATAATAATATAAGTAATAGACGTAAATTAAAGGGGGAAGACCAATGCCTTTGTGGTTAACAGTAACCTTACAGATTTTATTCTTTGTAGTAGTTTTTGTGGTAGTTTATAATCAGCTAAAGATTCATGTGCTATCAAAATTACACCCAAACAAATGGATTATTCTAGGAGTAGCAGTAGCAGCTTTTGTAATACCAATACTTTTAGAAAATTATTTTAAATTCAAAATGGTTGGGACTATTTGGCAGTATGTGCAATCAATAATATTTATAGTGTTTTTTTTGTGGTTTGTAGATATAAGAAGTGGAGCTATATACAAAAATTTGCCAGATAAGACCAATAAGTCTAAGAAAAATAATGTAGTAATAAGACCGAAAGCAAAGCCTAATAGGATAAATCAAGCTAAGAACAATGATAAAAATAACAAAAAATAATTATTAACAGTACATAAGGCTTCTAAAATTTAGTTTTAGAAGTCTTTAAATTATATTCTGCATAAAATTGAAAATTATTCTTTCTAAAACAAATGAATTTTTGTTACATAAGCCTATAATCAAGGGTTAAACTTGGATTCATGTTGTATATTTTTCAATAATATAGTAAAATTAAAGTAAAATGTTATTTGTGGTAATGAAACAAAAAATATTAAGAAAGAAGGTAAAAAAATGGCTATAAGTTTACAAAAAGGTCAAAAAGTAGATTTAACAAAAACTAATCCTAGTTTAAAAAAAATCATGGTAGGTCTTGGTTGGGACGTAAACAAGTATGACGGAGGAGCTGATTTTGATTTAGATACTGCAGCCTTTCTATTAAGCGATGCTGGCAAAGTAGTTAGTGACAAAGATTTTATTTTTTATAACAATACCACACATCCATCAGGAGCTGTTACACATATGGGAGACAATTTAACTGGTGAAGGTGATGGTGATGATGAACAAATTAAAATTGAACTTGCTAATGTTCCAAGTGAAGTTGTTAAAATAGATTTTACAGTTACAATACATGATGCTGAAACAAGGAAACAAAACTTTGGTCAGGTTTCTAATTCATATATAAGAGTTTGCAATGAAGAAACTGGCGAAGAACTGATTAGATATGATCTTGGAGAAGATTTCAGTATTGAAACAGCAGTAGTTGTGGCTGAATTATATAGAAATGGTTCTGAATGGAAATTTAATGCAATAGGAAGTGGTTTTCAAGGTGGATTAGCTGCTCTTTGCAAAAACTTTGGAATAAATATTTAGTTTAAGCTATTATATTAATAGAGTAAGGGGTTGAATTTTATGGCAATCAGTTTACAAAAAGGTCAAAAAGTAGATTTAACAAAAGGTGCTACTAATTTAGTAAAAGTAACAGTAGGATTAGGGTGGGATACTAATAAATATGATGGTACTGGAGATTTTGATTTAGATGCAGCAGCATTTTTATTGGGACCTTCTGGTAAGGTAAGTAGTGATAGTGATTTTGTTTTCTATAATAATTTGCAACATCACACAGATTCAGTTACTCATATGGGAGACAACTTGACTGGAGAAGGTGATGGAGATGATGAACAAATTATTATTGACTTAAGCAAGGTACCTGAAAGCATACATAAAATAGCATTTACAGTTACTATTCATGATGCTGAAGCTAGAAGACAAAATTTTGGACAAGTTTCAAATTCTTATATAAGATTGTTTAGAGAAGACACTGGGGAAGAGCTTATAAAATATGATCTTGGAGAAGATTTTAGTGTAGAAACAGCAGTAGTTGTAGGTGAATTATATAGACATGGTGCTGAGTGGAAATTTAATGCAATAGGAAGTGGATTTAAGGGTGGACTTAGATCACTTTGTTTGAACTTTGGTATTAATGTTTAACAACGTAAATAAAAACATCTAAAATAAAGGAGGCAGTTTAAGTGTCAGTAAATTTACAAAAGGGACAAAGAATTGATTTGTCAAAAAATGGTGATAGTCTTTCAAAAATAATGATAGGTTTAGGTTGGGACCCAGTTACTCAGGGTGAAAGTAAAGGAATACTAGGTGGGCTTTTTAAAAAGAGTGCTCCTAATATCGATTGTGATGCTTCTGTCCTTATGTTGGATGAAAATAATAAATTGAATTCTGGTGACAGTATAATTTATTTTGGAAATCTGAAAAGTAAATGTGGTAGTGTGGTACATACAGGAGATAACTTAACTGGTGAAGGCGAAGGAGACGATGAACAAATACTTGTGGATTTGTCTAAGATTCCTCAAAAAATAAATAAGTTAGTTTTTGTAGTTAATATATATGACTGCTTAAGGAGAAAACAAGATTTTGGTTTAATTCAAAATGCATATATTCGTATATCAAATTCTGTAAGCAATAAAGAACTTGTAAAATATAATTTATCAGATAACTATTCAGGAAAAACATCTCTTATTACAGGAGAGATTTATAGACATAATGATGGTTGGAAATTTGTCGCAATTGGAGAAGGAACAAATAATGAATCGTTAAAATCTATTGCACAACAATATCTTTAATTTAATATAAACAGAATTCTTGTTTCGAGTTGAGTTTTGGACCACATCTGAAATTTAGAACTCGTTATTCATTGAATAAACATTTTAACAAAGATGTAATTATATGATATTTACGATTATGTGATTACATCTTGTTCTATATTATTATGTATACTAATATAATAGCGGTAACTTTTTTATTAAAATAAAATTATTTCTTACATTTATAATGAAAAATTGAAAAATATATATGTGGAAATCTCTAGAGACGAAACTATTTAAAATACAACGTATTGTTCAATATTTTTGTGAACATAAGGAATTACATCAAGCTTTTAATTGGAACATGATATGGATTACTGGAAGAAAATAAATTAACATATTACTAGAAAAGGTGGTAACATATGAAATATTTTAAGGAAAAAACCTCTGAGGTGTTAAAAAATTTAAATGTAAATGAGAATAAAGGTCTATCAGAAAAAGAGGTAAAAGAAAGATTAGAGAAATATGGACGAAATGAGTTTACAAAAAAAGAAGAAGGTTCCATATGGGATGACATTAAAGAAGCACTATCTGAAACTATGATGGTTATACTTTTAATAGCAGCAGTAATTAGTGCTTTAATTGGAGAAATTCATGATGCTATTGGTATTGTATGTGCTGTAGCAATTGGAATTACAGTAGGAATTGTAACAGAAGGAAAATCAAAAAAAGCAGCAGAAGCTTTGTCAAAACTTACAGATAATATATCTGTAAGAGTACTTAGAGATGGAGAAATAGTACAAATATCTAAAGATGAACTAGTTCCTGGTGATATAGTTTTTATTGAGACAGGAGATATGATACCAGCAGATGGCAGATTATTTGAAAGTTTGGATTTAAAAGTTAGAGAGGACATGCTTACTGGTGAGTCAGATGATGCAAGTAAGGATGCTGAACATATTGTTAGTATGGAAAAAATCAAGGATAAGGAGAATAACATTATAGTTCAGGACCCTGTCCCAGCAAAACAAACCAACATGGTATTTGGTGGTACATTAGTTGCTTATGGAAGAGGAAAACTTGTAGTTACTGCAACTGGGGATAATTCAGAAGTGGGAAGAATTGCACAAAATTTAGGAGATAATGATGTAGAAACACCACTACAATTAAAATTAGGTAAATTAGGTGAAATGATTTCAAAGGTATCTAGTGTTATAGCACTATTGCTTTTCATTATAATGTTTGGAAAGATGATTGTAGCAAAAACTCTGAATATAGATACTAGTGGAATATTACCTTTCTTAAATTCAATAGATCCTGTAAAAGGTGCATTTGTTGTTTGTATAGCATTGATAGTTGCAGCAGTTCCAGAGGGATTGCCAACTATGATTAACATAACATTAGCAATAACAATGCAAAAGATGGCTAAAATTAATGCATTGGTAACAAAAAAAGAAGCATGTGAAACAATAGGATCAGTTAGTGTAATATGTTCTGATAAAACTGGAACATTGACCCAAAATAGAATGTCAGTAGAAAAAGTATATATAAATGGTGAATTTGTAAAGAATCCAGAAACAGAACATAGTAGTTACTTTGTTGAAAATTGTTTAGTAAATTCAACTGCAGATTTAGAATTTGATGGAGATGAAGTTAAGTACTTAGGTAGTGCTACGGAATGTGCTTTGCTTCTCCATCATAAAGATCATGATTATGTTGAAAATAGAAAGTCTGTAGAGATTATTCATCAGATACCTTTTAGCTCAAAGACTAAAAGAATGATTACAATAATGAGCTGTAATGATGAAACTTGTACAGCATTAACTAAAGGAGCTCCCGAAATAGTATTACAAAATTCTCAGTATGAAATCATAAACAATAAACAAGTAAAAATCACTAAGGAAAGAAAACAAGAAATATTAAAAGAAATAGAAAAGATTCAAAAACAATCTATGCGTGTACTTGGTTTTGCATATAAAAACATTGATGCAGAAGTGGCTATGAGTAGTGAGTCAGGTATAAGTGAAGGCGAGCTTGTATTCACTGGCTTTGTTGGTATAAAAGACCCACTAAGACCAGAGGTTAAGGAATCAATTTTAACTGCTAAAAAAGCGGGTGTAGAAACTAAAATACTTACAGGTGACAATATAAATACAGCCATTGCCATAGGAGCAGAATTGGGACTTCTTAAAGATGGAAAGAAGGCTGTTGAGGCTACTTATATTGATACTTTATCAGAGGATGAACTAAGGAAAGAAATAAAAAATATTTCTATTGTTGCACGTTCAAAGCCTGATACTAAAATGAAAATAGTTCAAGCTCTGCAGACCAATGGTGAAGTAGTGGCAGTTACAGGAGATGGCATTAATGATGCACCAGCACTAACCAAGGCAGATGTTGGTATTGCAATGGGTATAGCAGGAACTGAGGTTAGTAAAAATGCTGCGGATATAATATTAACTGATGACAGCTTTAGTACAATTGTTCAAGGAATTAAATGGGGACGTGGAATTTATGAAAACTTCCAAAGATTTATACAATTCCAGATTACAGTAAATATTGTTGCATTTTTAACTGCAATATTATCAGTTATTTTTAACTTTGATATGCCATTTACTACAATTCAATTGTTATGGGTAAATATTATTATGGATGGTCCACCAGCATTATCATTAGGACTAGAAACTGTAAGAGAAAAAGTTTTAAAGAAAAAGCCTATAAATAGAAATGCAAGTATAATTACTAGATCAATGCTTACTAGTATGATCTTAAATGCTATGTATATTACAGCCATAATACTAGTACAAATGAAGTTCAATATATTAGGAGCATCTACTGCTAAGATTGGACAAGCTAGTGAAATGGAGACTGTTCTATTTGGTATATTTGCTTTCAGTGCACTATTCAATGCATTTAATTGCAGAGAGTTTGGGTTAGAAAGTATTGTTCCTAATTTTGGAAAAAACATTATTGCTATTCAAATTATAAGTATAACAGCAATAGTACAAATTGTAATTACAGAATTGTTGTCAGGTTTCTTTAATGCGGTTCCATTAAGTGCTACTATGTGGGTTAAAGTAATTTGCTTATCAGCTCTAGTTATAGTTGTAAATGAAATAGTAAAGGCCATTTTAAGAGTATTTATGGGCTCAAAAAATACTACTATAGAAAAAGACAATGATTTAGCAGCATAAATTATATTAAAGGAGATGTAAAAAATATGGGATTAATGGATTGGGTAAAAGAGCAAAAAGATAAAACAGTAACTGGAGTTAAACAGTTTGCAAATAAGGATTTTATGGAAGCAGTTGCAGCAGGATGCGCTATGATAGCCTCAGCTGATGGAAGTATTGATTCAGCTGAAAAACAAAAAATGGTAGGCTTTATAACAATTAATGAATCATTAAAGGTATTTAAGCTAAATGATGTATTAGAAAGGTTTAACTACTATGCTCAACTTTTTGAGTTCGATTTTAATGTAGGAAAATCAGAAGCTATAAAAGCAATTTTAAAGATTAAAAAGAATGCTAGTGCTTCTAGAACCTGCATATCAGTATGCTGTTCAATTGGAGCTGCTGATGGAAATTTTGATAAAGATGAAATGCAGCTTGTTAAAGAAATTTGCACACATTTAGGCATAAATCCATCAGAATTTGAATTATAATTATTAAAAAATAAATTCAGATGGGGTAAAAGAACCCCCATCTGAATTGAGATCTTGCTTCAATAGATTGTGATGCATTAAAAATAACCATCGGTTTTCCGATGGTTATTTTAATTATAAGCAATGATTTAAAATATTTGCGGATAGCAAAAACACACATGGTTCATAATGGTATACTTTTGCTATTGGTCACATATTAAGATACTAGATTAAGTATATTTTCAAGAAATTCTTCGCTTGAAAGTAACCCACGGTTCTTAGTGAAATAGATATTCTTATGGGTAGCTAGTTTATCTCTATATAGTTCTTGAATTTCTCCGTGAAAAGGAACTATGCCATATAGTGAATTATGAAGCATAGGTAAATCTAATGAAGAATCCCCAGCAGCAATAAGTTTACTTTCGTCTTCTATTTTCATAATATATTCTAAAGGTGACCACTTGTTAATAAATTTCGGAATAATGTATACTTTCCTGTTATTTTTTGTTACAAGATAACCTTCCTTATCTGCTAATAAAACAAGTTTATCAAAATCTAACATGCTCATATAGTCATTCTTTAATACTGCGTACAGAAATAAATCATCACAGCAGCGATAGGAGTTTACATAATCACTATGTAGAAAAAAGCTACATAGCTTTATTAGTTCTTTTGGTGAAATCAAAGTATTCATCTGTGAAGATATAATTTTCTTCCAGTTTAAATCTATTTCACCATTCTTTAATATAATGCCTCCATTAGCTACAATAGCGTATTTTACAGGAATGTTATTTTCAAAAATGGATATTCTTTTATATTGTTCGATAGTTCTAGTAGTAGTAGGTATAAATAATATTTTTTGATTAATCAAACTTAGCAATTTCAGCGATTTTTCAGTCATGTGTGATATATTTTCATCAGATTTTTTTTCTACGATTATTACATTATTAATATGAGCATTTAAAAAGAAATTTGAATATATAAGAGTTCTATCTAAATCAGAAGCAAAAATCATTTAATCACATCCTTAGTTATTTTCTTTAAGATGACATAATTGAATTATAGGTCACCTGAGCCTTTAGGTTTTATTACACCACAGCAGGAATAAGACATATCTTTGTAAATTTCTACAGGTACATTTCTTTCCTCTGAAAGTTTTATTATATGTTTCAAATTAGGATTTTCAAAAGAATCTATAAGTATTTTCCAAGGTATCCTTCGTAGCAGCACACGAGTAGTCTCTCCTACACCGGGTTTTATAAGATTTATATTGTTTATGTCAAAGATTTCTTGTATCTTTTTCACATCTTCAAGACCCCTATAATTAGAAGTAGTTATGTATTCATCTAATTTGATTAAATCAGTATCAATGCTAGAGTGTATAACTACTTCTTTAAATTCATGAACTATTGTATCAATAAAAAAGTTGGATACATCTATGTGTTTCCAATCTTTATAGAATTTAGCTCCATGAAAATCATCCTTTGAAATAAACTTTTCGTTGTAAACAGTTCTGCTCATTAAACCTGAAACTGTAGAGTTTAAACAAGCACTTGGAATTAAAAAATCTTCTCGAGTTCCATAAGTATTACAGCAATAGGCAGGATCAGAAAGTACTGCAAGATCTGGGTTAAGCTTTATTTCATATTCGTTATAAAAATCCTTACAACATTTAATTAAAGTATCATTAATAACTCCTTTACCTGTCCAACCATCTATAAATTGAAGCTCTGCACCAGGATGATTTTTAAGTATGTAAAAAACAGCATTCTTATCTATACCCTTATCTCTGATTATAGAAATACTATAATGAGGAAGAGTTAGCTGATATTTAAATTCAATATATCGTTTAATAAGTATTCCAATAGGAGTTCCTGCTCTAGCAAGAGAAACTAATACAAGATTACATCCTCTTTTCTTAATTATCATTTCGCTTAATATAGCTACAAGTTTTGCAATCTTATTTTTTGTTTCATCTAAAGTTTTGTAAAATATGTCCATATATTCTTTGGTAGGATGGTATTCTATAGGAAGCATTTCTGAATAATGAATTCCACTTTGAATTGCATTTTCTCTACTTTTATTATCTTGTTCAACAATAAAACCAGTAATCTCTTTTAATAAAAATATAACATCATTTTTAGGATAACTACCTGATAATAAATCTTTAGTCATAAATAAATTACTTCCTTTCCATACTATATAGATTGCCAACTTACAAATAAAATCTCTTTAATATTAAAATGGCTAAAAAGTTTCTTGAAAGTTTCCTTTTTACTTTTTGATAATGGTTTTTCAGTAAAAAAGAAAACTTGATCATAAAAATCTGTTGGTATGTTGTATAAGTAATTGTATATATTCTCATCATCAATGCTCTGAAAGGCAACTTTATTAGTTATTCCATAGTTGAAAAAATCTCGTGAGAAAATAGGGCTTCTAGTAGTGGAATGAAAGTACATTTTCTCACCACATTCTGCACTAATCATGCAGGGAATATAAATAAATTCCCCTGTACCTAGACAAAGGCAACGTTCGCCCTGTCTTTCTTTTTTTAATAATTGTCCAATTTTTGTTATTTCCTTAGTTAATTCCATTTGCTCATCACAGGTAATCCCAAATCGTCCAGTGTAGGGATGGTAGCCTTCTATTAGTCTTAAATCTTTTATTGTTATATCCTTATGTAAAATTGAATAATTTTTATCAGATTCAATTATAGGATCTAATTGACTTGTTTCACCATTCTTTATACAGTTAATAGTACCTTTAACCAAAGAACATACTTTTATCTTTGAGTATTCTAAGTTTGAAAAAGTGTCAATATGTTCAGCAGTTCTCCAATCCAGTATTGAAAGAATGCCAAAGGATTTTCCAGGAAGATTTTTAATGAGATTTAACGCAGTTTTACCTGTAGTTATCTCATCATCAATTAGTACAATGTCTTCAAATTCGTTAAACATATTTGGATTTTTAGGAAAAAGAAAATGATCCGTAGCATGGGAATGTTCTTCTTTAAATAAAAAATTAGAGGACATGCTCATTATATTTTCTCGCGTAGTGTGAATATATGAAGCATTAGAAAAATTGTTAAAAGTAGCCTGAGCAATGCCAGTTGCAGTTTCTGCAAATCCTATAAATAAAGTTTTCTTATTTAATGTTATAGGTTGTTTTATAATTGATAGAGCAGAATCTACTACAGTTGATTTTGAGGTTGAGAGATTATCATTAAGATTTTCTATGTAAGCTGAATTTTGCAAGTAATCCAAAGCTTCTATTAAAATATCTATATCAGCATTAATAATGTTTTCACGTTTCGCTAACCATAATCTTGATAGTATTGCACCCATTATTTTAAGTGTATTTGGATGAATAGGTATATGTTTACCGATAACTTTACTCACAAATATAAATTCTCTTTTAGTGTTCTTTCTTAAAGCCATTTTAAAAAGATTATCAATTGAAATATTAGAAATTTTTTTATTTACATTCAATAATATTTCCAAGTTGGAATCTATAGGAATTGTTATTTGTGTATCGAATAATGTCTTTGTATGATTTACCATCATTTAAAACCCCCATAATACTTGATGTTAACAATATTTCTTGTGCCCATTTTAGGTGAGGCTTCACTTCATTCATTTTATTGAAATAAGAGCTTCTAATTACTCCATCACTATGAGAATTAACTATAGCCTCTGCATCAAGAAAATCTTCTTTAGATACAACATATAAAGCATTAACTATGTTTACTTGATTAGGATGAATTACTGTTTTACCAAGTAAACCATTGGCTTTATCTAAAATTATTTCTCGAACTAATCCACTAGAATCTAAATCTAATGGAATATCAAAATATTCATAAACAGGGCCTGAAATAACATAGTCATCTCTTTTGAATATATTTAATATGTCAGATATACAGTCCCTAACAGTATATAAATCATAAATCACACAATTTCGGCTGCGCCGTAAACTGAAAATGCTTGAAAAGTCAGTTCCACCTAAACGTATATTTAGTATTAAATCTTTGTAAGAATCTAAAAGAACTTTTATTTTAAGTAATTGAGATACTCTTTTTTCCTTTAATATTACATTTGGTGTTTCAAGAATAGGCATTATATATAATTTTTTATGATTTTCATAATTATATTTTTTTAATGCCTTAAGATGTTTTTCACCTTCGCATATATCGAATTTAGGTAAAATGAAACCGCAAAGACCTAGTAGCTTAGAGTTATTAAGAAGCATCAAAAATTGACTGAAAGTCCTAGTCCTTATAAATATCAGTGGAAGTTTGTCCATAAAATTTTTACAACGAGTACTTTCAATTTCTATATCTTGAAAAAGTTTAAGTACATTGTCTTCAGCTTCATCCAAAAGTTCAGTGGAAATAGAGTCCTCTAAACAAATAACTACAGTGCAAGAAGTTGTGGAGAGAATATCTTTTAATATATGGGGTCTAGTTGCACCCATATATAATGCAGCGCCTACAGCATGAGAAAGTATTTCCTTACTTGACAGCGCCCCATATTTTATTGGATTTCTAAAAAAAAGCTTATTATTTTCGTCTATAAAGCTAAAGTACCTCATATCAAATTCCTTTCACAATATTAGATTTTATCCGATGGAGCCGAAAACAAACACCATCTGAAATCAAGAACTCTGTTTAGAGCCATTTAAATATAATTTATGATTTGGTTGCTATACTAATAAAAATTCAATGGTAAATAGTTAATTTAACAGCAACTGAAATGTAAGATATGGAAAATTAAACATGAAAACATGAGGCATTAGTTAATATAACAGTTTTATTTTAATGAATATGACTTAAGTATTAAGTATAGAAGATAGTTTATTCTTTAACAAAATATGAAATATTAATTATGCTAATGTATTTTAATTATATGATATTGGAAGTATATAGTCAAATAAGTAAGTAATTTGATGTACATAGAGTATTTATATTACATACATTAAAAAAAATGTCGAAAAATAAATTTTTTTAATAAAAATATATTGACTACTTAATGGGTTGATGATATTATATAAATATGAATAAGGTCGAAACTTATCGGTAAAGAGTAATACGGATTAATTTACCTTTATAGATAATTTACAACTTTTCATTAAACAATATCCCCTATTAAGCCGCATGCTCCCCCATGCAGGCTTTTTTATTTAACTAATTAAAATAAGTAAGATTGATGAAAACTTCATTAATCTTACTTATTTTTTAACTGCACTATAAAATCTATAGTATTTTCATGTTTCTCATATAATTTACCCTCCCTTGGATTTCCCAAATGATTTTAAATAAATTTAGGTTAACTTAAGTTTTTAAAGAATTTAAGTGTGACATTGTAGAGTATAAAAAACATAAATATGATTTACCAGAACACTAAGAAAATCCTATGCTTTTTATTAGAGTAAAGACACTACCAAAGTTTATTGAAGTTTAATAACTATTAATAGATTTATTTTTTACTAAAATGCATTTTAATGCAGTTATTTTCTAATACACATTTTAGATTTATCTATTTTAAAACTTCATGTAATCGATTCCGATTGTGTAATAATTGTAAACTTTGTATAATTAAACATTCAGGCGCTTAGTAATTATTGTTAACTAAAGGAAAATATTATATAATATTTGTTAAAAGAAGTATATATTACAAGAACTACATATTAAAGTTAACTTAAAAAACAATAGGGAACTTTTTTATTTTTATACTTAAATAAATCATCCAATATGGAGGTGGAGAAATGAGTAATAAAATAAAGGAGCTAGATGAACAAATTGACAAAGTAAGAGAAACATTAAATAAAGTCAGCTTAGGCTTACAAAACACAGAGGATATAGAGGAAATTTTAAATGTAAGTAGATCAATGGACAAGTTAATTGTAGAATACATGAAATCTAGCCTTAAAATAAGTTAGAGATAACATATAATATGAAAAATTACACAGTTGTATTCAATGTGATGCTTACAGTAATGTAACATTAGTTTATCAATATTGTAAGGTAAATAAATGGCTCATATTATGAATACTTCTTATAATTTAGTTAAGAGTTAATGGTGAATAAATAAGAGTTTAATGAAGTTTTATTCACTACTGATTCTTAACTTTTATTTTTTTAGGAGGATATTAAATATGCAACATAAAAAGCTAAACAACACTCAAAACTTTTTCAAGAATAAGATAATAAAACAACTATTTGCATTCATAACAGCTTTTACATTATGTTTTTGTAACAGCGTCATGGTTTTTGCAGAGCCTAATTCAAAGGATAATTTGATTGGTGATAAAGATGATTTTCAAACTTTTATGGACACTACTTTTCAGAAAAAAATGAAGGAACAGCATGTTCCAGGGGCAGTAATTACTGTTGTTAAAGATGGACAAGTTATTTTCAGCAAGGGGTATGGATATGCTGATTTAGAAAATAAAACACCTATGACTGCTGATAAAACTTTAGTAAGGATAGCATCTGTTTCAAAGGTTTTTACATATACAGCAATGATGCAGCTTTATGAACAAGGTAAGGTAGATTTAAAAGCTGATGCAAATAAGTATTTAAAAGGTTACAGTTTAAAAAATGAATATTCAACTCCAGTAACAGTGGAACAGCTTCTTACACATACATCAGGAATAGATGATAATAGAATAGCGGATTTAGCGAAGAATAAAAAAGATTTACTATCTATAAATGATTTCTTGAAAAAGCATTTACCAAAGGTGGTAAGAAAGCCAGGAGCTATTATTAACTACAGCAGTTATGATACAGCACTTACAGGGGGTATTGTTGAACAGATTTCAGGAAAACCTCTTAATAATTTTATTGAAGATAACATATTTAAACCATTGGAAATGAATAATTCAGTATTAAATAGAGATATGAATCCAAAAGGTTTAGAATCAGGTTACACATATGACAAAGGTAAATTTTCCAAGGCTAGGACAGAAGGATATTTTAATAACTATCCTATTGGAGCTATAATATCAACTTCTGAAAATATGGGTAAATTTATGATAGCTCAGTTAAATAATGGGGCGTATAAAGATAAAAGAATATTGCAGGAAAATACAGCTATTAATATGCATAAGCAGCATGCAACCTTTGATAGTAGACTGCCTGGAATGGCCTA
The DNA here is from genome assembly GCA_964554365.1 of uncultured Clostridium sp. GTDB lineage: Bacteria > Bacillota > Clostridia > Clostridiales > Clostridiaceae > Clostridium_AM. The sequence continues at coordinate 14,311 of CAZKOJ010000049.1, forward strand.
TGGCTTTAATGAGAAAATTGTAAAAGGCTATAGAGCTATAGATCATGCTGGATATTCACCAGATAACATATATAGTGATATGACCTTATTTTCAGATGAAAATTTAGGAGTTTTTATATCTGTAAATCAAGGAAATAACAATGTGCCAGATGAGATCATTGCAGAAATGGTTCAAAAGTATTTTCCAAAGAAAGAAGGAATAAAGGACAACAAGACTTCTTATACATCAAAAAGCGATTTAAAGGATTTTGTAGGTACTTATAGATTTAGTGAAAGTGCAAAAAGCACCTTTCATAAAGCTGATGCTTTTCCAGAAGGTGAAGATTTAACTATAAGTTTAAAAAATGAAAAAAACTTGGCAATGACAGGTAGAGATGTTTTTACAGGAAGTAAATATACAACAACTATAGCTGAAGTAGAACCACTTGTATTTAAAAGAGCTGATACTGGAGAGTATGTAGTATTTAAAAAGGATCAATCCGGGAAAATTTATTATTTAGCTCAGCAGCAAGACAGCTGGCATGGTACTTATGAAAAGCTTAAATGCTATGAATTGCCAGTAGTACAGATTTCTATAGGTGCATTTTGCTTAATAATATTTTTAATTTCAATTATATTTTCCATTGGAAGAACAGCTTATATTATAATAAAGAAAAAAGGAAAAGAATTAAATCGCTTGAAAAAAGCAGTTTTAGGTATGAGTTTTGGAATTAGCTTTTTAAACATTTTCTTTATAGTTGCAGCATTATATGTACTTGGAGAACCAACACGATATGGCATGGCTATGGAAGCTAAATTGTTGCTATGTGTGCCGATATTAAGCCTATTTTTAAATTTATTGTTTTTAGTTTATGCAGTAGTTAATTGGATGAAGAAAAACGGAAAATTATTTAGTAGAATATATTACTTTATTATAGCTTTTACAGGAATATTGTATATATGGTTTTTGAATTATTGGAACTTTTTAGGGTTTAAGTATTAGGCATATAACGAAAAATAGAAGGACATACTTACTAGTTATTTTTAAAAATAACTAGTAAGTGAGGGAGGATTAATATGAAAGTATTAACTGTTGAAAATATAAAAAAAGTATATGGAGGAACACATGGGGGAAATGTTTCAAATGCATTAAATGGAGTTAGTTTTGATGTAGAAAAAGGTGATTTTGTTGGTATTATGGGTCCTTCTGGAGCAGGAAAATCTACATTACTAAATGTTATAGCAACTATAGATACACCTACTTCTGGAAGCATAAAAATAGGTAATCAAGATATAATGCACTTAAAAGAGCCTAAGCTTTCAAGATTTAGACGAAAAAAGTTGGGATTTATTTTTCAAGATTATAATCTACTAGATACTTTAACTTTAAAGGAAAATATAATATTGCCATTGGCGCTTTCTAAGGTGAATGCTAAGGATATAGAAAAAAATGTAGAAAAAATAGCGGCTGCTTTAGGTATAAATAGTATACTTCATAAATATCCTTATGAGGTGTCAGGCGGTCAAAAGCAGAGAGCAGCAGCAGCCAGAGCTGTGATAAATAATCCAGAACTTATACTGGCAGATGAACCAACAGGGGCTCTTGATTCAAAGTCATCAAGGGAACTGCTTACATGTATAACTGAACTTAATGAGAAAGATAATGCTACAATTTTAATGGTAACTCATGATGCCTTTGCAGCCAGTTTTTGCAGAAGAATTATATTTATAAAAGATGGTAAGTTGTTTACTGAGATAACAAGTAATGGGAATAGAAAAGAATTTTTTGATAGGATTCTAAAAGTTTTAGCAGCACTTGGAGGTGAGGAGAGTGAGCTTCATTAGTTTAGCTATAAATAATGTTAAAAAAAATTTTAATAATTATATTATGTATTTAGTAAGTGCTGTATTTTCCGTTATGATATTTTATATATTTTGTTCCATTGCGTTCAATGAGGTATTTGTGAAGCTGGCAGACAATAAACCTATAGTTAGGGTTATGTTTCAATCTTCAGCAGGTATAGTTGCTCTATTTTCCTTTGTATTCATATGGTATTCAAATAGTTTTTTCTTAAAAAGTAGAAAAAAAGAGATAGCTATTTATTCTATGATTGGTATGGAAAAAAAGCAGATTGCAAAAATGTTGTTTTATGAAAATTCAATTATTGGTGCGTTAGCAATATTGTGTGGAATAATCCTAGGAGCAATGTTTTCTAAATACTTTTCACTTATGTTGATTTACCTTATGAAGGAAACTTTTGATATAAAATTTAATATTGTGCCTAAAGCTTTTGAAATAACTATTTTAGCGTTTTTTATACTTTTTCTATTAAATTCTCTTCATAGTTACAGCATAATATATAGGTACAAGTTAATAGAACTTTTATCAGCACAAAAAGAAGGAGAAAAAGCTCCTAAAGCTTCACTCGTTATGTCAATATTATCTTTGATATTTATTGTGTTAGGATATTTTATGACATATAATAAAACTACAATGCAATTAGTAAAATTAGGTATACCAATAATTATTTTAGTATCTATAGGCACGTATCTCCTTTTCAATAGTTTTATTATACTAATTATAAAAGCTGTTAAAAAAAATAAAAGCTTCTATTATAGAGGAGAAAATATGATATCGGCATCTCAAATACTTTATAGAATAAAAAGTAATGCAAAAACTCTTTCTATTATTGCACTGCTAAGTGCAGTAACTTTAACTTCCATTGGAGTATCATATTCTTTTTATAAAACCACAGGAGAAGATATAAACAAGAATATGCCATTTTCCTATGAATTTATTAATGTAGATAGTTCTTTAAATGAAAAAATTCAAGATATAATAAATAAATATGATAATAAATTGATTTCAACAAATAATTTAAAGCTTATAAATGTAAAAGCACATTTACCTATTTTACAGAAGGATGATTTTGAGGGGAAGATAATATCACAGAGTGATTATAATAATGTAATTACAATAAAAAATAGAGGAAGTAAGGTAAATTTAAAAGATAGTGAATGTTTGTTTATTCAAGTAAGCCAAGGTGATAGTAAAAATCATAATTATTTAAATAGTACAGCTTCAGTTAAATTAAAAAATTCAGAAATGGATTTTACAATTATAAAGTCTACAGATATTCAAGTAGTAAGTCCTTTCATAGCCAGAAGCACAATTATTGTTTCAGATAAAGCTTTTAATGAACTTAGCAATAAAAGTGAGAAAAATGAAATTACTAATATGAATGGATATATAGTACAAAATCCAGAAAAATCAAAAGAACTTACAACGGAATTAAGTAAAGTAGTTCCACAAGGAGTATATATAGATTCTTATTACGATTCTTATCAGGGATTTTATAAAGGCGGAGCTATTTTTATTTTCATTGGAATGTTTCTAGGAATATTATTTTTCTTAGCAACTGGCAGTATAATATCCTTCAAACAATTAATGGAGGCTGCTGATGATGAAAAAAGATATGCAACTTTAATGAAAATAGGCATGAACAGGAAGGAAATAAAGAAGTCTATAGCGAAACAATTATTAATAACTTTCGGAATGCCTTTAATAATTGCACTTTGTCATAGTACAGTAGCTTTAATAGTATTTCAAAGGTTGATGAATGAGGGAATAATGAAATACTGCATAGTAATAATGTTAAGTTATACATTTATGTATTTTGTATATTATATAGTAACTGTAAATTCTTATACAAATATTGTCTGCAGAAGAGAATAAAGATTGAGGTGTATCCATGTTTAAGATACTTGTAATTGAAGATGATGAGATTATAGGAGAAGAAATACTTATTGCTTTAAGAAAGCAAGGATATGAGGGGAAAAGAATTGAAGATTTTAATATGGTTATAGAAGAATTTATTAAATATAAACCAGATTTGGTGCTTTTAGATATAAATTTACCAGCTTATGATGGTTTTTATTGGTGTGGAAAAATAAGAATGCTTTCAAAGGTTCCTATAATTTTCATATCTTCAAGGACTGAGGAAATGGATATAATAATAGCAACTAATATGGGCGGAGATGATTATGTTACTAAACCATTTTCAATAAATATTTTACTTACTAAGGTAAATGCATTATTAAGAAGAACCTATGCTTATTTTAATGATGTGGATTCAGATGTAATTACACATAAAGATTTAATACTAAATTTAAAAGATGACACCATTATGTATAGTGGCGAAAAGCTTCAGCTTACTAGAAATGAATTTAAAATTCTTCATATACTTATGAAAAACAAAGGTACTATAGTAAGTCGTGATAGAATTATAAGAAGCCTTTGGCAGGATGAAAGTTTTGTTGATGATAATACTTTGACAGTAAATATAACTAGGCTTAGGAAAAAACTTAAGGATATTGGTTTAGAAAATTATATTGAAACCCAAAAAAGCAGGGGATATATAATATGAGCTTAAAAGAATATTTAAGAGATAGAAGAAATTTAATTATTTTTTTTATTGCATTAATGACATTTATAGGTGGTATGATTTTTTTTGATAGGTCTATACGAATGTTAAAATCAAATGTAGAATATTTGAGTATAGTTTCTTTCCTACTATTTATAATATATATTGCAATTGACTATACTTTAATTAGTTATCATATGAATAAGATTAAGAGAATACCAAAAGAAGAATTAGACTGGGTTAATAGTATACCTTGTCCAATAAATTATGAACAGAAATTTTATTTAGATATAATTAATAAGTTATATGAAAATGCTAATGTGCAAATAGAAAAGCTTAATAATAAGAACGATGAAAGTGTTGAGTTTTTAATTGCTTGGGTTCATGAAATAAAAACACCTATTGCAGCTTCTAAACTCATAATTGAAAATAATTTAAATAGCGAAAATGAAAAAATATTGTATGGAATAGAAATGGAAATAGAGAAAGTTGAAGATTATATTCAAAAAGCTTTATTCTATTCAAGAATAAATGATTTTTCTAAGGACTATAGAATAGATACTGTTAAAATTGAAATTGCAGTAAAAGAAAGTATAAAAAGTGAAGCATCCTGGTTTATAAACAAAGATATAAAGCTTCAACTTGAAAACTTGAACATGGAAGTCTATTCTGATTATAAATGGCTTAAGTTTATAATAAAACAAATTCTTGATAATGCTATAAAATACACAAATAAAGGCGGTATTATAAAAATATATACAGATATAGAGGATAAGGAAAAAATACTACATATAAAAGACAATGGTATAGGAATAAAAAAAGAAGACATTGAAAGAGTTTTTGAAAAAAGTTTTACAGGTTACAATGGGAGAGTAAAGCAGCATTCAACTGGAATGGGGCTTTACATAAGTCAGAAGCTTGCAAGAAAGTTAGGACATTATATAACTATAGATTCTGAATATGGTAAAGGAGCAGAGGTTTCAATACATTTCCCTAAAATTTCAAGTTATTAAAAAATTATAGAAGTAGAAAAGGTATAGCCAAGAAGTATAGGAGGTAGAGATATATTTACCTTCTGATGAATATAAAGCTAATATAAAAAATCCTGTTATAATGACAAGTATATTTAGTGCAAAGGATAACTGTACTTGCAGTGTAGAAAAGTAGCAGCTTATGGATGCAGAATAATGAAAATCCTCATAAACGTTGAAACTCCGCAACTTAATGAATGTTAGAAATACAATTACACCTGTACTGAATGTATAGGTGTTTTTTTCTTGTATACAACGTTGAGGTGAGGATTGCGCCTCGCATTTTCGACATTTTCTAACCAATGCTAAGAAATAACCTATATTGTATTTAAGTTTCATAATGATAATAAAAAACAATATTCTCATTATAAAACAGAAAAAAATGTCATAATGATAAAAATAACATAAAAATACTAAATTTAACTGTATATGATATTGGCATAAAAAATGCTATATATAAAATTTAAAAATAGACTTAATTTTAATGCAAAGGTATTTGTTTATGAGTTTAATGAAAAGAATCTTATAAAGCCTAAGCACCCGTATACAAAAATTCTTACAAATACTATTTTACAGGTGTCTGAAAAAGATGGATCTTATGCTATATAGCAGAAGGTCTTTCTTATATTATTTTATGTTTTTTAAAATTTTTTTCTATTTAATCTGGAGTTGCTACTATAAATATTGTAGATTATTACATATAATGTATATATGTAATGAAATTATTTTTTTAAGGTTTTTAAACTTTTTAATATCTTCAAATAACTGCTAAGGTAGTACGGTTTTATTGAAAAAAACAGAATAATAAATTTATATTAATAGATTTAGGAGGTGTAATTATGAATATTGCATACAATTATTTAAACTCAGTAACTTATGCAGTTATGGGTGTACTCTCAATTCCAGTATGGAAGAGAGGAGTCATTGTATTATATTGTCTTCTTGTGTTAGGAGTTTGGATTTATTGTTATACTCTTTTAAAGACAGGGAGTAAATTATTTGTTATGAATGAAAAACTTATGACACTTTGTACAATGGATGCACTTACAGGAACTTATAATAGGAGAAAGATAATAGAAATTTCACAAAAACAATTTGAATTTAGTAAAAAATTTAAACGTGATTTTTCAGTATGCATGTTAGATATTGATTACTTTAAAAATGTTAATGATACTTATGGACATGCAGTAGGCGACATAGTACTTAAGACGCTTTCAAAAGAATGTCAGAATTCTTTAAGAAGAGATGATTCATTTGGTCGCTGGGGTGGTGAAGAGTTTATTGTTGTCCTACCTGAAACTAATATGGATAATGCATTTGTTATTGCGGAAAGGATTCGCTTAAATATTTCAAAGTTAAAGATAGAAAATGAAGGAAAAAACATTTCTATTACTGTTAGTGTGGGTGTTGCTACTTTACATTCTGAAGAGTCTTTGGAGAAACTAATTGAAAATTCAGATAAAGCACTTTATAATGCTAAAAATAGTGGACGTAATAAAGTTAGAGTGGGATAATTGAAATTATTTAGATTTTTTACAAGTAAAATCTTGCTATTTGTTAAAAAAATACAATTATAAGTTATTGTACTTTTTTAACAAATAGGCATAAAGTGACGAAAAATGTTTAGTTGTGTTTTGTGAGAATATAATTATTGTTGTAAGGTTGTCCTATTATTATTTAAATTACTAATTATTTTGAATAAAATAATTGATACAGCCACTCCTACTATTGCAGATAAAATATATCCCATAACTTCGGGAATACCACTAACTGTATAGTCTGCCATAGGTGCTTTGAAATTAAAGCCATGCTGCATTCCATTTGGAACAAATCCTAAAGTTTTACCACTTGTAACAACTAAATTAATTTCATCTGATCCCCATTCACCCCAGGCAGTTCCTTGAGCTAAAAGTCCAATAGGCGTAAATATTATCAAAGCAATAATCAGTACATATAAAGGTTTCATTTTTTTAGGTACACTTTTATATATTATATCCGGAGAAAGTTTTTTTATATAAGCATAAACTCCTGTTGTGATAAGTGCTTCTAATACTCCTGCTACTAAAAGATGAGGTATTAGCATAGCAGGAATTGAAACCGAAAGTGGGTATGGACAATACATTGCCATACCAGCAGCATCTTTAAAAAGTAATGGTTGAATGCCAAATTCAATAGCTGCACACAAGGCGGCAATATTAATTGCAATATAGGAACTAACTAGTGCAGAAACATAATCCCCTTTTTCGCTCTTTACTCTATTTTTGATGAATTTGTAAACATAATAACCTGTAAACGGTAACATAAATGCCATGTTAAAGCAATTTGCTGCAAAGGCTAAGATGCCGCCATCCCCAAATAAAAGCGCTTGAATTAAAAGCGCAATGGTAATTGAAATGCAAGCTGTCCAGGGACCTAAAAGTATTGCTACTAGCGTACCCCCTACTGCATGTCCTGTAGTACCTCCTGGTAGTGGAACATTAAACATCATTATTAGGAATGAAAATGCTGCGCCAATACCAATCAATGGCAATTTCTTTTTGCTAACATTCTCTTTAACTTTTTTTACTGATTGCCTCCATATGGGAACCATAGCTATAGTCATAACAGCACAAGTTGCTGGGCTTAAATAATTGTCTGGGATATGCATTTAGAAACCTCCTAAAAATATATTTTAATTTATTATTAACTATATATTTAATTAAAATGAAAATTAATAAAGCAAAAAAACTAAACAAATAGTACTGAACTTTCATGGATTTATTAAAAAACTCCAAATAAAATCCAATCCTAATAATTTACTTTAGTACCAATTAAATGATATAACATTTTGCAGTATTTGTAAACGATTTAGGACATTCTTCAATAATATATGCATTATTTTCACTATTATAATAAAACATTGTAATTAGTGCTAAATAAATAAAGATTCACCCTTACATATTAAAGAAATATATAAGCGCGAAACTTCTGTACCGAGTTCAAGTTTAATATAGATATTCTTATAATGTATGATAAAATAAACATAGATATCTAAAATAATGAAAAAAAAGTATATTAAGGAGCAAAAAACATGGGAATTGTACTTAAAAAAGGACAAAAAATTGACTTAACAAAAGGAAATGTGTCATTAAAGAAAATATTAATAGGATTAGGGTGGGATACCAATAAATATGATGGTAGTAATGATTTTGATTTAGATGCAGCTGCTTTTTGTTGTGGAGACGATGGAAAAGTTCATAATGATTTAGATTTTATATTTTATAATAATTTAAAACATAGTTCAGGAGCTATAGAACATTTAGGGGATAACTTAACAGGTGATGGAGATGGTGATGATGAACAAATACTTATTGATATATCATTAGTACCACAAAATATAAGTAAAATTAATTTTACTGTTACAATTCATGAAGCAAAAGAAAGGAACCAAAATTTTGGACAAGTTTCTAACGCCTATGTTAGAGTGGCTAATTCAGATAAGGAGCAAGAACTTATAAGATATGATTTAGGAGAAGATTTTTCAATAGAAACTGCTGTAGTTGTTGCTGAAATATATAGACATGGTGAAGAATGGAAATTTAATGCAATAGGTAGTGGATTCCAAGGTGGATTAGCAGCGTTATGTAAAAACTTTGGTTTAAACATTTAATGAATTTAGGTAATTTAAATAAGACTTTTACAATCAATAAAAGCAAAAGAGCAGTGTAAGTATTGTTCTGTAAGTTATTGATTTGCAAAAGTCTTATTTATATAAAAAGCATATGAAATAAAATTTTGTGTTATAGGAAAAATGAATGAAATATTTTAATGAAAATATCCAGTCTTTATTAAATGAATTAAATGTTGATAAAGAAATGGGAATGAAGTTTAATATTTTAGGTGCTAGGATTAGCATTCATGGTAATAGTAATAAATGAAGTTGTGAAGTTTGTTTTACGAGTAATAGAAAAATAATAATATAAAAAGTGTTTTTTAAATATATAGGAGGGGTATGTATGGCAATAGTATTAGAAAAAGGATCAAAAATAAATTTATCAAAAAGAAATAAGGAATTAGGTAAAATTAATGTAAACTTAAATTGGAATACAGGCACAAAAAAAGGATTGTTTTCATCATTATTTGGAAACAAATCTATTGATTTAGATTTAGGATGTCTTTTTGAATTAAAAGACGGTAGCGTTGGAGCGGTACAAGCATTAGGAAATAGTTTTGGTAACTATGATAAATCGCCTTATGTGTACTTAGATGGTGATGATAGAACAGGAACAAATTCTAATGGAGAAAATTTGTTTATAAATGGAAATAGGATTAAGGATATAAAGAGAATAATAGTTTATACATTTATATATGAAGGAGCTAGAAATTGGCAAGAAGCTAATGGAAAGGTTCGTATTAATGTGCCTGGACAAGAAGAAATTTTAATTAATATGGATGAATACAATAATAACTATAGTATGTGTGCATTAGCAATGATTGAAAACGTAAATGATAGTAATTTCTCAGTAGAAAAATTAGTTAGATTTTTTGATGGACATGAATCAATGGATAAAGCTTATAACTGGGGATTAGAATGGGTTGCAGGTAGAAAGTAGGGATATAAAGGAAAAGATTTTTTAAAAAATGGGGATCAGTAGTATATGGAGCTTATAAAGGGACAAAAAATAAAGTTAGAACAATTAGTGCCGAACTTGAAATTAACTTTAAAATCAGATATTAATTTTATTAAAAGTAATATAGATATGTGTTGCTTTGGTGTAGATAAAGAAAATAAGCTATCAGATGATAGATATTTCATTTTTTACAATCAACTAAATTCACCAGAAAAATCAATAAAAAAGGTTCAAGATAAAAACATATTTGAAATTGATTTTAAATCACTTCCAGCTACAATAAAGAAAATTGTTTTATGTGTAACTATAGACGGTGAGTGTACTATGAAGGATGTGCAAAATGGAAGTTTAAAATTTACAGATGGAACAAAAGAAGTAGGAGAATTTAAAATTAAAAGTATAGATTATACTAATGAAAAATCTATTATTCTTTGTGAAATTTATGAAAGGGATGGAATTTGGAGGTTAAGTATAGTTGCAAGTGGCTTTAATGGTAGTTTAAGTGATATATTAAGAAATTATGGTGGAGAAGAAATTGATGAACCAGAAGTAAATGAGGTAACTACAATAAAGCAAGACGGAAATTTTGTTAAAAATAATTATTTAGAAAAGAAAGATAGGGTTCAAAAGTTAGTATTACAAAAGGCACCTCATTTAATAGATCTAACTAAGAAAGTGGCTATAACACTAGAAAAAAAGAGCATGCAAAAAATTATTGCTAGAGTTGTTGTAGTTTTAGACAAGTCTGGCTCCATGAATCATCAATATGTTAATGAAGATGTACAGAAAGCTATGGACAAACTATTACCTATAGCATTGATGTTTGATGATGATTCAGAATTAGATGCGTGGGCATTTGCAGAAAAATCAAAACATTTATCGCCAATATCATTAGATAATATAAAAGATTATTTAGTGAAAGAAGCGTGTGGATGGAAAAAAAGGAATATAGGTGGTATAAACAATGAACCATGTATTATTCAAGAAATAATTAATATGTATAATGATAGTGATTTACCAACTTATATTATTTTTATAAGTGACGGTGGTATTTATAAGCAAGGACCAATTAAAAAATTAATGATAGAAAGCTCCAAGTATCCAATTTTTGGAAATTTGTTGGTATTGGAGGAAACAATTATGGAGTCCTTGAAAAATTAGATAATTTAAATGGAAGAATTGTGGATAATGCTAATTTCTTTTCTATTGATAATATTAATTCTTTATCTGATGAAGCATTATATGAAAAACTATTGAATGAGTTTCCAATGTGGTTGAAAGAAGCTTCTTCAAAAGGAATAATTAAAAAATTATGATTTAAGTATATTTTATTTGAAAATTTAATTTAATGAAGGGAAAAGAGGATATATAATATGGCAATTATAGTGG
>CAZKOJ010000050.1:0-25266 GCA_964554365.1 uncultured Clostridium sp.
GAGAAGCAAAATTTAATAAGTGAAATAGCTTCTATGGATGTATTAAACATGACACCTATGGATGGCTTTAATAAACTTTATGATATAATAAAGAAAGCGAAACAGCTTAAGAAGTAATATGAGGGTGATATATTTGAAAAGAGTAAATGTACTAGATATAGAAACTTCTAATAAAATAGCTGCAGGAGAAGTAGTTGAAAGACCTTCTTCTGTAGTAAAAGAATTAGTTGAAAATAGTATAGATTCTAATGCTAAAAACATAACTATAGAAATAATTGATGGTGGGCAAAAGAGTATAAGAATAATTGATGATGGCGAAGGCATTCATCCTGATGATATAGAAAAAGCTTTCATGCCCCACGCAACAAGTAAAATAAAAAACATAGAGGACGTCTACAGTATAAATTCCATGGGTTTTAGAGGTGAGGCCTTAGCTAGTATTGCTGCAATATCAAATGTTAGCTTAAAAACCAGAACTGAAGAATTTAACCATGGGAAGGAAATTTCAATAAGTGGTGGAATTATAAACCAAATTAGTGATGTAGGCTGTAATGTGGGAACTACTATAGAAGTAAATGATATATTTTTTAATGTACCAGCTAGACAAAAATTTCTAAAATCATCTAGTAGGGAAACTGCTTATATATCAGATATAATAAATAAACTAGCTCTAGCACATAGTGATATATCATTTAAATTTTTTAATAACAATAAAAAAGGTCTTACAACTTATGGTACTGGCAATCTTGTAGATGCTGTAAGATGTGTTTATGGAAAGTCTATATGTGAGAATATAATAAATTTCGAAAAACATACTGATGTAGCATCTGTATATGGTTATATCGGTAATTCTGAAATAAGTAGAGGAAGTAGAAATAATCAAAGTGTATTTGTAAATAAAAGATATATAAAAAGCAAGCTAATAACTGCAGCAATAGAAAATGCTTTTAAATCTTTTTTAACAGTAAACAAATATCCGTTTTTCGTTATTTTTCTAGATATATTTCCAGAATATATAGATGTAAATGTGCATCCTACTAAATCTGAAATAAAATTTAGAGAAGATAGAGAGATCTTCAGATTAGCTTTTAATACTGTACATGAGTCTTTACGCAATAGCCTTAAAGATTCTTTCGAAATACCTTTCGAAGTGCCTATTGTGAAACCTATGATTAATGAGGAATTAGATAACAAATTAGAAAAACAACGTATACAACTTCCTATTGATTTGAATTTTTGCAAGGAAGATAATTATAAAAATGAAAAATGTGGCAATAATAAAAGCTATGATACCCGAACTACATTAATGGATAACTCAAATGTTACATTATTTAGAGAAAATAATAATATAACAGAATATAGCCCTAATAATGAGAAACCTATAGAAATAATTGAAAAAATACCTGTAAAACAATACGAAGAGCAAACTATAGCTAAATTTCCAAGTTTGAATGTAATAGGTCAATTTCACAGTACGTACATATTAGCACAATACATAGATGACCTATATCTTATAGATCAACATGCAGCTCATGAAAAGATATTATTTGAAAAATACAAGAAAAGTATTAAAGAAAATCAAGTAGTAGCTCAAATTTTAATGACTCCTATAGTTATTGAAATGTGTGCTGAAGATTTTGCTTATTACACAGATAATACAGATATTTTTAAGAATACTGGTTTTAATATAGAGCTTTTTGGAGAGAACACCATAAGTATAAGAGAAGTTCCTTTGATAATAGGTAAACCTAATGTTAAGAACCTATTTATGGATATATTAGAGAATCTTAAAAATATGGGATCAGGTGAAACTTGGGAAGTAAAGTATAATAATATTGCTAAGTTAGCATGTAAATCTGCAGTAAAAGCTAATGACAATTTATCTAATATGGAAATGAATGCATTGTTACAAGATTTAAGGTTCATTGATGACCCTTTCACTTGTCCTCATGGAAGGCCTACAATAATAAAATTTACACTAAATGAACTAGAAAAGAAATTTAAAAGAATACAGTAGTAAAAGGGGGATTTTATGAAAGACTTGTTTATACTTGCAGGCCCAACAGCTGTTGGTAAAACTGATATTTCCATAAAGCTTGCTAAAAGACTTAATGGAGAAATAATATCTGCTGATTCCATGCAAATATATAAATATATGAACATAGGTTCTGCAAAAATAACAAAAGAGGAAATGAATAATATACCTCATTATCTTATAGATGAGATAGAGCCTAGTGCTAGTTTTAATGTTTCTGAGTACAAAAAAATAGCTGAGGAAACTATAGACAATATAAGTGCAAAAGAAAAACTTCCTATGATGGTAGGTGGAACTGGATTATATATCAACTCTTTAATTTATAATTATGAGTTCACAGAGGCATCCACAGATTATGAATATAGGAGTTACCTACAAAACATGGCTGAAGTAAAAGGTAATGAATATGTACATAGTTTACTTAAAGAAGTAGACATTGATTCATTTAATAGACTATATCCAAATGATTTAAAAAGAGTTATACGAGCATTGGAGGTTTTCAAACTCACTGGGAAGACCATCAGTGAATTTAATTCTGAAAATGATATTTATGATATTCCATATAATGTGTATTATTTTGTTCTTACTATGGATAGACAAAATTTATATGAAAGAATAAATCGAAGAGTAGATATAATGTTTGAAAAGGGACTTATAGAAGAAGTGAAGAGTTTGAAGGATATGGGTTATACTTCAGAAATGCAATCTATGAAGGGAATTGGCTATAAGGAGGTTTTATATTATTTAGACTACAAAATTTCTTTAGATGAAGCCATAGGCTCCATTAAACAAGGGAGTAGGAATTATGCCAAAAGACAGCTTACGTGGTTTAGAAAAGATAAAAGGGTTATATGGATAGATAAAGATAAGTTTAATACAGAGGATGAAATTGTAGATCACATAATTAAAACTTTTACTTCGTTAAGGAATTTATAAAAATTAAAAGGGATTTCTATAAATTTATAGAATATATAAAATAAAAGCTACGGAGGGTGAGAGATATATGAGTAAAACAGCTAATAATTTACAGGATATATTTTTAAATGGAGCAAGGAAAAATAAAACCCCGGTTACTATATTTTTAACCAATGGTTTTCAAATTAGAGGTAGTGTAAAAGGATTTGATAGTTTTACAGTTATTTTAGATTGTGATGGTAAACAAATGATGATATATAAGCATGCATTGTCTACTATAACTCCTGCTAAACCAGTTTTGTTTAATAATCTCCAAGAGCCAGAAACAGAAGGGGAAGGGGATACTAAATAGGTTACATGAAGAGGATAGGTGTATAATTGCCTATTCTTTTCTTATGTGATATTATAGACAATGTGTTCACATGCAGTTAAGAATTCTTAACTGTAAAGTTAGGAGGGTTTTAGTTAAAATGATTGAATTAACAAAGAAAAAGCTTAAGGATGATTATGGAATAAGTGAAAAAGTTCTTAAACTTTACGAGCAAGCTATAGATGATGTAAAAGGTGAGTTTTTAAAGTACGATGAAATAAGAGAGTATAATCAATTAAAAGTTTTAAACGCTCTACAAGAAGAAAGAATAAGTGAATCCCACTTTACTAATTCTTCAGGGTATGGGTATGGAGATATAGGAAGGGACTCATTAGATAAAGTATATGCTAGAGTATTTAACTGTGAAAGTGCATTGGTGAGGCCTCATTTTGTAAATGGTACTCATGCTTTAGGAGCCGCTTTATTTGGTAATTTAAGACCTGGAGATACAATGATGTGTGTATGTGGTATCCCTTATGATACATTACATAATGTTATAGGTATAGACACTAAAGAGAACATAGGGTCTTTAAAGGATTATGGAGTTAACTATAAGCAAGTTGACTTAACAAATCAAGGTCTAATTAACTATGATAAGATTAAAAGTGAATTAGAAAAAGATTCAAGCATAAAATTGATACATATACAAAGATCTACAGGTTATGGCTGGAGAAAGTCTTTATTGGTATCACAGATTAAAGAAATAATAGATTTTGTAAAAGGTATAAAACCTGAAGTAATATGTTTTGTAGATAACTGTTATGGCGAATTTATAGATGTTGAGGAACCTACAGATGTAGGAGCTGATTTAATTGCAGGATCTCTTATAAAAAATATAGGTGGGGGAGTTGCTCCTACCGGTGGATACATAGCTGGTAAAGAGGAGTACGTTACTCAAGCTTCCTATAGATTAACTATACCAGGAATAGGGGGAGAATGTGGTTCAACTTTTGGTGTTATGAGACTTCTTTATCAAGGGTTATTCCTTGCTCCACATGTAGCTATGGAAGCTGTAAAAACTGCACTTTTTTGTGCTAGAATAATGGAGCTTGCTGGTTTTGAGGTGCTTCCTTTATATACAGATAAGAGAAGTGACATAATACAGGCTATAAAATTCAATGATAAAGAAAAGCTTATAAACTTTTGTAAGGGAATTCAATATGGTTCTCCTATAGATTCCTTTGCACAATGCGAACCATGGGATATGCCTGGTTACGAAGATAAGGTAATCATGGCGGCTGGTGCATTTGTTCAAGGTTCGTCTATAGAGCTATCTGCAGATGCTCCTATAAGAGAGCCTTATATAGCTTATTTGCAAGGCGGTCTTACATTTGATCATGGTAAAATAGGTGTTTTAATTGCACTTTCTAAGATAATATAATATTAATTGTAAAAATAAATCAGGGTTAACAACATATTCCGTTGTTAACCCTGATTTATTTTAATAGTTTCTATAAAGTCCAACTAGTTTTCCTAGGACTTGACAATCAGATACAATTATAGGTTTCATACTCTTATTTTCAGGTTGTAGTCTTATATGATCTTTCTCTTTAAAAAATTTTTTAAGAGTAGCTTCATTGTCTATTAAAGCAGCAATTATATCACCATTTTCAGCAGAGTTAGTCTTTTCAATTATACACAAATCATTGTCTAATATCCCTGCTTCAATCATACTTTCCCCAGAAACTCTTAACATAAAAAGTTCTTTGTTGCTCTTAACATAATCTACAGGTAATGGGAAGGTATCTTCTACATTTTCCACTGCTAAAATAGGGATGCCTGCAGTAATAGTTCCTATTATAGGGATGTTTATCATTTCTTTTTTACCTAGTGAATTTTCTATAATTTCTATAGTCCTAGGTTTTGTAGCATCTCTTTTTATAAGTCCCTTTTTTTCTAATCTTTCAAGATGCCCATGAACCGTGGATGTTGAACTTAATCCCACAGCTGCACATATTTCTCTTACAGAAGGTGGGTAACCCTTTACCTTAACCTGATTTTTTATAAATTCATATATTTCCATCTGTTTGTTGCTTTTGTGTCCTGCCATAAAAAAACACCTCTCTAAGCTTAATTATGTTGAATTATATCATATAATATAACAAATATCAAACTTATGTTCTGTAATGGATAGAATAAATGTATAAAAATGACTTGGCATTTAGTTTATATTATGTATAATAGTATTTAGACCTTAAAAAATTAGATATTAATATTAGGCATATAAAAGAAAATAATAAGTCGACGATGCGACGGATATTTTTGAATATGCCTTAAACACAGGAAGGAAGTAACCAATGAATAAACAATGCATATTTAACTCCAATAAAACATGTGATGGCTGTGGTGAATGTGACAAATGCGATTTAAATTCTAATAAAAAATGTACCAATTGTGGTAAGTGCTTAGAAATACAGGGCTACGATATGAAAGCTATAAAAATTGATGAAATTATAGAGAATACAAATGATATAGATGAATTTGAAAGTGAAGTTAAAAAAACTGATAATCATTCTCATGTTCTACAGGAAAATAGGGGGCATATAGAAAAACCAACTAAAATTCCTGAAAACGAAAAAGTTGAAAAAATTACAGATGACATTTATGAGGAAACTTACTATAACTTAGAAAATGAAGAATTTGAAAAAATTGATGATAATATAGAATTTATAGATGATATAGATGGCTTAAGGGAGTTAATTGAAGGCGAAGAATCAGAAGAATTAAAAGATTTAGCCTACGAAGAATTTCCAGGCTTTATAAGGATCAAAGGTAGCCATAGGTAATAAAACATTGAAAAAAGCGGAAGTTTATTTCCGCTTTTTTCTATAACTAAGCTTTGGTTTATTTATCATCCTCTCCACTTAGAGGATTCGATTTAACAGCCTCTCTTAACTTTTCATCATCTACATGAGTGTAAATTTGCGTAGTAGACACATTTTCATGACCTAATATTTCTTGAAGACTTCTTATATCAACATCACCATATTTATACATCAATGTAGCTGCTGTATGTCTTAATTTATGTGGTGTGTATTTATCTGTATCTAAATTTGCCTTACCTACATATTTCTTCACCAGTACTTCCACTGAACGTCTGCTTATTTTTTTGTAATTTTTGCTTAAAAACAACACATCTTTATCTTGTTCGTATATTTTATCTGAATTTTGTTTTCTAACATTTAAATACTCATTAATAGCGTTAACGCATGCTTTATTTAAATAAATAGTCCTTTCTTTATTTCCTTTACCTATAACGGTTAATATGTCACCTTTAATCTTAGAAATATTTATACTGCAAAGTTCTGATAGCCTCAAACCACAATTTAGAAATAAGGTGATAATACAATAATCTCTTTCCTTGTTTATTCCATCGATACAGCTCAGTAACCGCTTACTTTCTTCTAAAGTTAAATATACAGGGTTTCGCTTATCAATTTTAGGGGATTCTAAGTCAGAAGCTAGATTTTCGTCTAAAATCTTAGCTTTGCTATGTAAAAATTTAAAAAAAGATTTCAAAGTTGCTACTTTCCTAGCTCTAGCATAAGTCCCATTATTTCTATGTTTTTCTGTAAATGCTAAGAATGCATATAAATCCGCTAATTTAATTTTTCTTAAAAAGCTGTTATCGATATCATTTATTGGCACTTCTTCAAATTCCATTTCTGTATCTTTTTTATCATATAAACCTTTGTATATTTTTAAAAATCTAAAAAACATAGTTAAATCAGTTCTATAACCATTTATTGTATTTATCGACTTGCCTTTTATTGTTTCTAAATAATTTAGAAAATCTATGATACACTCTGGAGAAGCTGCATCATTACTTCTAATCATATCAAAATCAAATTTCATATTTATGCCTCCAATTCTTTCAGTATTTCATCTACTATACATTTAATTTTAGTTTCGACTTCATTTTTATATATTAACTTATCATCATTTTCATTAAAATAGGCTTTTGTGGTTAATCTTAATAACTTATATTCTTTGTTAGTAGCTAACTCATCCTTTTTTTTATCTCTTTCAATTCCTTGGTTATCTTGATGAGATATATAACCATCAACTTCTATTATAAATTTATAGATATTCGAGTTCTTTATAATTATTACAGGAATATCAGTTTCCATATCTAAAATCCCTAAAGAATTAATTCCTATTATTACTTCATATTCTTTTTCTTTAAGCTGCTCCGCTAGCAATATATTTAAATTATATCTTATAAAATTTTCTAATAATGATCCTGTTAACTGAGTAGAGACTAGTCTATCAAACATAGTTTTTTTATATGTTTCTCTAATGCTTTTATAATCCCTTTTTGTTACAGCTATTTTTTGAGCCTGTTTTCGGCTTCTATTTATTTCAAGTTCTTTAAGCCATATTTGAATTGTTCTAGAACTTACATCATATATGCTAGCGATATCTGTTGTGCTCATTTGTTTTTTTTCAGTAAGTATGTATAAATCCTTTATTATGTATTTATAACCTCTGTTCACATTTAAAGAGTTAAAGTGATTAAATATTTTTTTTAATGCTTCCTCATCCTTAGGCGTTAGGATAGTAGATGACAATATACTATTAATTTCATTATCGTACTTAAAATTCTTGTATTTATAAGTAATAGGTCCACCTAACATGTTAAAAACCTCCTATATCTGTGTAATCCGTTGATTCTATTATACTACATCACTTCGCATAATGCAATAAGTGAAGTTATATAAATGTATATTTAGCGAACTTGTTATTACATGAAACGAAAAATAGAGTAAATTACTTAGTATATAGTAAGTTATCGTATATATAATAATAAAACATAAATAATTATTATCAACTAACTAATAAATAGGGAAAGGCGGATTGATTTAAGAATATTTTATCGAAAATAGACTTATACATAAATTGTTGTATGTTTTTGTAAAAAGCGTATTCTATTATTCTACATTGCTATTTCAATTGATAATATTCTCAATTAGATATAATCTATAAATGTGATGGCTTTTATTCATTTTTTACTTTAATTTACAATTTGAAGTTATTGACAATTTGTGGGAAATCTGTGGACTAATATGAAATTCATATATTTCCACAAATTGGTGATAAATATGTGTGTTCATTTTTCAACTTTCCTCCCTACTATTCTCCATAAGAAATATTTCCATTACATATTATTCCAATAACCTTCAATTTATTTATAAAAATAAAAAATAAAAAAGTTTCAAACTACAATTTGTACGTTTGAAACTTTTTAAAAATTATTTTTTTCTTGTAATCTTCAAGGAATATATTGGAATTATATATTATTTAAACCAGTTCTTCATGATCGTCTGCATGTTTTTCCTTAACGAATTTCACATTACAATTTAAAAAGGAAGATCTAACTATAGAACTATCTCCGTATTTATTTCTTATATTGTCTACTGCCTTATCTAATGCTTCATTTTTTTCTAAATCATTATTATCACTTTTACTATCAAATAAACTCAATTGTTTTGTATGTTCAGCACACAAATTTCCTAAAGTCACACCTATAAGTCTTATAGGTTCTCCCCTCCAAAGTTTATCGAAAGTCTCATAGGCAGATTTTATTATGGCACTAGTGCAATTAGTAGGTTCCAACTTTTTTTGTTTTGAATAAACTATAAAATTGCTACTTTTAATAGAAACAGATATAAGTCTGCATAACCCACCATTATGTCTAAGTCTAGTAGCTACCTTTTCACATAAAGAAAGTAAAACTTCATGAGCAGCTTCTCTACTTTCTATATCAGCAGAAAAAGTAATAGAGTTACCTATACTTTTTCTACATTCTTTAGTTTTTATTTGTAATTTAGAATCATCTATACCATTTGCATAGTTCCATAACAGCTGCCCATAACTTTTGAATTTATATTTTAATAGTTCAGAATCATAATTAGCTAAATCACCTATAGTGTAAATATTTATTTGATTTAATTTAGGCAGTGTAGCCTTCCCTACCATAAATAAATTTTCCACAGGTAAAGTCCACATTTTACGTTTTATCTCTTCTTGGAAAAGAGTATGAACTCTATCCGGCTTTTCAAAATCTGAAGCCATTTTTGATAAAAGCTTATTATTTGATATACCTATGTTTACAGAAAATCCAAGTTCTTTTTTTACTCTATGCCTTATAGTGTGAGCTAATTTAATATATTCCTTTTCTCCTGTTAAGTCTAAAAAACATTCATCTATAGAAAACTTTTCAATTGTAGGAGTATATTCTTGTAAAAGATTAAACATATTATTGCTGTATTCACAATACACCGAAAATAAAGGTGGAACTATTAAAGCATTAGGACATTTTTGCTTAGCTTTTATAATAGGCTCTCCTGTATTTATTCCATATTTTTTAGCAGGAATAGATTTTGCAAGTACCACCCCATGCCTTTCACTTTCATCTCCCCCTACTATAGAAGGTATTTCTCTTAAGTCTATATTTTCACCTTGGCGCAATCTATATATTGCACTCCAAGATAAAAAAGCAGAATTTACATCTATATGAAATATGATTCTATTGCTCATATTTAAACCCTCTTCTTTAATTTGTTAAGCTTTATTATTATTTTTGTTTACAGTTATCCAAGTAAAATATTTTTTCCACTTTCATATTTTTCTCTTATAATTTCTTTTGCTTCTGGACATAATTTATTCCAACTTCTTTCAATTTTAGCATTTACCCACACAGCACCTTCATCTACATTCATGCCTTTCTTGCAATAAGCCAAATGTAACAATGATGGAATTTGGTCAATGTGAGCCATAGCATCTGCACTAGCAATGCAAATTTCTTCTTTGGTTATTCGTTTTATATCTAAACTTCCTCTATGTGACATAATGCATTCCTTTACCATATTAATTTTTTCTTTTGAGTAATTTAGTTTTTCTAGAATCTTTTCTCCTTCAATTGCGCCATATATATGATGCTTTTCATACATGACTTTATCTTTAATACTTGCATAATCATGTAATAACGCCGCTAACTCAACTACTTCTATATTTGCACCTAACTCTTCTGCTAACAATTTGGCATATTTAACTACAATTTTAATATGATAAGTCCATATTTCGTAACCAAATACGTTACTTTCTTTTCTACACTGTTCTTCAACCAAATTTGAAACAGTATTTATTAACTCATTTGAATTCATAACAACACCTCTTGTATATAATAAATTTCTACTAATTTTATTATATACGAACATAAGTTCTAAGTAAAGCATTAATAAAAAAACTAAAATACATTATATTGCTAATATTTATAGGAACATACGTTCAATGTTCTATAAAACCCCACTTTTAAGCGATCCAGGGTACTAAATGAAACGCTTAAATGGCCACATTGTTGAGCTATTATCCATAATGTGGCCGATTTTTACATGTAAAAGACGTTCTAGTTGCAACTTTTCTAAATCAATTTCACGTCCGAAGCGTTATTGCGTTTTGAGGGCATTTGTCTACACAAATGGCACAGTGCATACAATGTTCTTGATGTATTACATAGGGAAGCCCTTTCGTTATACATTTTTGCGAGCATATTTCAGCGCAATGTCCGCACCCAATACATTTTTCGCCAATAATGTATTGATAGTGTTCCAATTTGGTATTACCAAGGACAAATGCATATTGTGTCATCGGTTGGGTAGTCAAATCAAAATATTCTCCCTGACCCTCATACATCTGGAAAATACGTATTGATCCCTTGCTTTGCTCCGTTTTGTATATATCGTTCAAGTACGAGTTTTCTTCAAAGATAACAGGCAAGAGTTCTCGTGTTATTTCCCTGATCTTGCCACGAATCGAAATTGATTTTTTGCTCATGGTTCCACCGTCACCGCTGATGCTTGTAAGTGCAATATATGGATTGGTAATTAACTGTTGGTAAAACTTTTTCCCTTTTGGAGTAATAATGTAAATACTGTTTTCATCAGCGAGCATAATATCAATAGCTCTTGTTTCTGGGTGTCCGTCTGCCCTTAATGTTGCAACAACAGAAGAATGCATTTCTTTTTGTAGTATTCTTAAATAATCTTTTGCTTCTATTTCACAGCCTCCTCACTTATAGTTATTATGTAGACGCCCTGATTGTAGCATACAATTAAGGCATCTAGTTTTGCTATGCAATATCGTCTTGCACTAATTTTATGTTATAGGGTATATTCTGTTGGGGGATTTCCAGAGAAATCAGCAATAACTGCTTTTGCATCCGCGAGATAAAATACTTCAAAAACAGGATTATCCGCAGTCTGATATTGAACCTGAACAATAGGGTTGTTCATACACTGTTCTTTTACCGCCTTGTTGTTTTCATATACAGCTTTCCCATTCAGGCGAATCCACGCATTTGATGGGTTTGTTACGGAAACCTCAACACATGGATTGGCCTGCATATCATTGTAAACATCTTTTTGGTTGTTGGTACAAAACCATAGCTTACCATCCTGCTCAAAGCAGAACATAAAAGGGCGGCATTTTGCTTTTCCATCGCGTCCAACGGTGGCAAGGAATTGGACAGGGTTTTCGGTTAGGAATTTAACAACTTCATTCATTTTGAATACCTCCATAAAATAGTATCTAATTACAGGCTTGATTTTATCTGCCTGCTATATTATGATAAATCTGTAGTTACATATTGTAAAGTAAGCACTTTTTTGTGCCGTAGTTTCCAAAAGGATACTATTGAAAAGAGGAGGAATCTATTATGGTAAAAGACTTGCCAGCTTGCCCAGTAGAAATTACGTTATGTATGATTAGTGATCGGTGGAAAGTCTTAATTATTCGTGATTTGTTGGATGGAACAAAACGCTTCGGTGAAATAAAAAAATCTATAGGCAGCATAACGCAAAAAGTGTTGACCGCAAACTTGCGGTCAATGGAGGAAAGCGGTCTGATTACTAGGAAGGTATATGCACAAGTGCCTCCAAAAGTTGAATACACACTTACAGAAAAGGGATACAGCTTAAAACCTATCCTCGATGAAATGGCTAAATGGGGGCTAGAATATGAAAAATCTGTTAAATGTAAATCGTTCTAAACTATTAGTTTTTATTTCAATCAACTTCTCATATTTTTTAGTTACTAATCCAATTTGCAAGTTTTATTCCAATATTGTTAACAATATATATCATTTTAGGCATTTTATCTCTAGAATTCACTGTTGAAACAAGGCCGGGTACAATAAGTAATGCAAAAATTATTAGTGCCCAAAATGGAAGGAAGCCCTCTACTAAAATTCTGCACGCTATATAAACAGCTGCAGGAATTCCGAAAACATTAGAAAAGAATAATCCCGGATTATATCTTTTTAAATGAAATAGAAGATATAAATGCTGCAGTCCGTTGAGAAGAGTAAAATCAACAAGCACTAATAGCCAAATTGAAGCAACAGTGTTATTCGGAATAAAGAAAGCAATTGCTGTCCATGCAAATCCCACCAAACTCAAAAACAATTCCCACATCCTGGTGCTCAGATAAGTTTCCTCTAATCCATTTGTGAAATTCTTTTTATGCCAATTCACGATATTCCATTCCTCAAGTTCATGTACTAACAAGGTTACTGGAATTATCCAAATAATGTGCTTGAATTCTACCAAATTAATAATACTTAGCATCATGTTTTCCTCCTATCGTAATTTATTTTTTGATTTTAAAAATAGTATTTTACTAAATTACTTGCGGTATATAATTATGCAGCTTCTAAAACCATAATAATTGTATTAAGGAATTATAGGTAATACTAAGTATGATTCAAATTCGCCTCCTGTGTATATTTTTACATCAGCATCCCATATACGATCTTCAGCAGTATGCATAATGTCTTGGCTACCAATTTCTAAAATCAGTTTGTGCCCTTTATGTAAAACAATAGCACTGTCCCAAATCTCTATATCAAGTGGATATATTTTACCTGATATTAATTTCTGAACCTTATCAAAGGTGTAAATTGGTTTATATTCTGTAGAAAGCATCTTATCTACCTTGCGTAAGGAGGCACGCAGCCAGCCTTGACTGATAGGATATTCCTCTGTAAAACAGCCGGAATTTACTACCTCATCACCCTCTGGATCAATATTACGTAAAGTTACAAATATGTCCATATCATCAATATTTGTTGACGCCCATAATCTTAATTTCATTGGTCCAAGAATCTCAGTTTCCTGTTCAAAGGGAACTGTTTCAAACAATACACGCTTAGCATTTTTTTCATTTCTGTTAAAAACTCTTCTGGCCATCATTCCCCAATCTGCTGATTCCCTCTCTTTATCTCCTTCATATACTACATTTGTTGTTGACTGTGGCTGTTCTTTTGAAAGCTTCATTAAATCTGTATCAAGATAATAGCGTGTCCATTGAGTTCGTTTAAGTGGATATTCATTCTCATAACGCCATGTATAACTGTTACCACCACATGGTATCGCAAGCTTTACCTTTGGTTCTCTCATCAAACCTGTATCTATTCCCTTAAGCCAATAATCTATAAACTTTTTTTGTAATGCACGGCTATCTTCATTGTAAAAACCAACAACATGATTGCCTATATGCATTTCGAGCCATTTATTCTCAGATGCGGCACACTGAAATGCAAGTAAACTGCCACGTGCAAGAACTCCGGCACTAAACCAATTACCTGCTGACAAAACAGGTAATTTCACTTTGTCTAAATTGGCATTGCGTTTTATCCATGCTTCATCACGTAAAGGATAACTTTTTATATCTTTTGGAAGCTCAACCCTATTATCTAGAAGTTCCTCATCTGAGAATTTTCTGCCATAGTTATATTGATTTGGAAGAACACTACTTGCCCACCATAAAGAAGCAAATTCGTTATTTTGTATTCCACCTGCGTAGAATACTTCTGCATACAAATCAGCAGCTCCTTCCCAAGGCACTATACAAGCAAGATGTGGTGGTTGTTCTGCTGCAACAATCCACTGACTTACGGCATAGTAAGAAACTCCTAAGAGGCCAACTTTTCCGTTGCTCCAAGGTTGAATGCCTGCCCATTCAATAGCATCATAATAGTCTCTTTTTATAGAATTGGAGAATACATTGAGTTTTCCTGGAGTATTACCGATACCCCGTTCATCAATACGTACAACTACATATCCTTGTGGTACCCAGAACTCTGGATTTGAAGTTCCACAACTAATTAATGGTCCTTTATCCTGTAAATCTTTATAGTAAGATGCAAGAACTGGGTTATGGCTTGAAAAATGCTTATCTTTACCATATGGTCCGTAGGTCATAATAACTGGAAAACGGCCGTTTGAAATAGGCTGATAGAGATTTGCTGTTAGATATCCTCCATCTCTCATTGGAATTTGTACTTCTTTCCAGGTTAATTCATAAACATGATTAGTTGTTTCGTTAATGTTTGTTACTTGTTGCTTCATATTGCCTCCTTGTTTGCAAGTACTTACTTGCGCAGTGATTATTTTTAATGCTAAAGGGCTATACCTTTAGCAAATATTTTTATACTCTCATCTATAAATCTTTCAGCATTAATAGAAAAAAATTCTTCATCAAATGACACTTTCGAAAATATAAACCCAAAATTAACAGATAAAAACAGTCCAGCTAAAATCTCGAATTGATCATAAGATATCTTTTTTTTCTCATACATAATTCTGAAGTATTTTACTAATATATCTTTGAAACTGTTTGGAAGTTTAAGCATGTATTCCTTGATATCTGGTAATATACGAGGATCTCTTAAGCCAATCACCACCTTCGCATATTCCTTTGTAACATGTATAAAGTAGATATTGGCGAATAACTTCAAATCCTTTTCCAAGGACCAGCAGCATTTATCAAATATATCATCCTTTAATTCAGGAAACCATTCCATCTCTTTCAGTGCATATACAATTATACCTTTTTTGTTCTCAAACTTTCTAAAAATGGTTATTTCATTTACTCCGGCAAGATTAGCTATATCCTTAGTGGTAGTAGATGAATATCCTTTTTCAGCTATAAGTTTATATGTTGCATTTACAATTTTTTCTTTAGTTTCATCAGCCATTTTATCACCACCTTTGAATGCAAGTACTTACTTTCAATATTAGTAAACCATATTAATTTGTTTTTGTCAATTAGTATATTATAAAAAGGAGCATTTGCTGCTCCTTTTTATAGCTATTTACAATATTGACTTAGATTTTCTACATGTTTCTTTTCTTCTTCTATTAATTCTGATAATACTTTATAACTATGTTTAGTATCATCTTTATCTTTTTTTACTAATCTTCCTCGTATATCTATAAGTAATGCTACATTTTCTTCTTCAAAATTAAGTACGAACTTTAATAATTCTGAAATATGCATAATCTGTGGAGCATAAATTTTACTCTTAAATTCATACATAAGCTGAGATACTTTATCATAAGTAGAAACGTCTATTTCTATATCATCTTGTTCAGATATGTTATTTTTAAGATTACTAAAATAAATAGCATGTCTGCCCTCTTCCTTAGCCATTACCTTAGCCATAATTTTAAAAGGTTCATAACTTTTATCTGTTTTTATATTTGAAATATTGTTGTAAAGCACTGTCATTTCCGATTCTAAATCAATTAACCTTTCTAGTATATCCTTAACTGTATAAGACATAATAACTCTCCTTTTTATTATATTTCAATTTTCTAATCATATAGGGATATTTATAGCAAAAACTCTTGATGACTGGTAGTATTAAAAATTGTTAATGCCTTATATAAAGTTCTCCATTTATATTTTACCATACTTTTTAAAGCAGTTTTCCATTAATGGCATAAAAAAATAACCACTTTAAATTAATAAAATGGTTATTTTTGTTCCTACCATCAAGTTTATTTGTTTTTATTATGAGTATTTGAACCTTTGGTTCCATTACTATCATTACTAACTTTATTGTCTTTATTAGCATTGTTGTCCTTATTAGCATTATTAGCGTTATTATCATTCTTATCATTACTATCTTTATTATATTGTGAAGAGTTATCATTCTTAATAGTTTGTTCTTTTTTTGATTCTTTACTCTTTTCATTTTTAATCTCAGGCTTGTTTTCGTTACTATTTAAAGGTTTTTTATTGTTAGGTGTATTATTTGAATTATTCGAGCTACTTGAATTATTTTTATTATTTTCTACTGATGGTTTACTATTTTTTAATGCGTCTGAATATTCTTGTTTATTAATAGGAGCTGTGTTTTTAAATAAAATAGTTCCACTAGAATTTATTATTAAATTAAGATGTTCTTTATTGACTTCATCTTTAAAGTTAGGTAGTTTTAATTTTTTATTATCTATGTTTAATGTTATAATTTTACCTTCAGTTACATATTTTTCAGTTATATATTTATCTTCTTTTGCTTTTCTTATAATTTCAGTTAAAACTGTATCTATATTTTCATTTTTTATAGTTAATTGTTTTAATAAAATTTTTCCATCTTCGTTTAATCCTTTAGATGCTATAACTTTATTCCATCTATTTAATTTAAGCTCTAAACTAGGATTTATTGATATGGTTACAGTACTAATAGGTTTATAATAGGCGTATGCACTTCCTCCTAAAATAGTGGTGAAAAATATGAAACAAGCAGCTACATATTTAAATAAATTACTATTAAAGAATGATTTTTTTATCACTCTTCCTTCATATTCAGAACCTATAGGTGGAAGATGTTTCATATCATTTATATATACTTTAACAAAGTCTCCTTCTTGTGTAAGTAAGTAAGCTTTATTAGTGACAATTTTCATTACTATACCTTTTTTAATTATCATAGTTATCACCCGCTTTTATATTTAAATAAGATTTTATATAGCAGTACTCTTTATTAGATAAGATTAATATAAGAGATAATAAATATCTTCTCCATTTCTCAATAAGTTTTTTATTGCTTCCAGTTAAAATACAAATTTGCTTCACAGGAAGAAGTTTGTTTTTATATAATTGTTTCAATATAGCTTCATCTTTACTGCATAAGAAAGCTATATTCAAAAGATTATATTTTGTATCTTTATGAGATGGTGAACTTTTAATTAGATCATCTAAAGATAGCTTGTACTCACTTAATTCTTTGCATAGGTGTGCTAATTCTTCACTTCTTATTTTGTTTTCTTGCTGTAGTTCATAAGTTTTTATAGAATTTTTTATAGTTATATCGGGCTCTTTTTCATCTTCAGAATTAAAGGTTAAATAGTATTTAGAAGAACTGTTTCTAAAATAATCTATAAGAGCATTTTTTATAATGACCTTAGCATAACTAAAAAAATTACCTTTAACACTAGAATAACTATCATAAGCTTTATTAAAGGCTATCATAGCAATGCTTAATTCATCATCATTTTCCCAATATAGCTTTTTTTTACATACATTAGAGGTTGTATTGTAAATAAACTTTTTATTCTCTTCTATAAAAACTTCTTTATCATTTATGTTATCACTCATTGAGTTATTCACCTCATTATTTAAATACGTATTACATTTCAAAATTAAGGGGGTACTTTATTTATACATTGATTAAACAATAAAATCAATATATAAATATTTTTTTATAAAAGACCCCCTGAAATATGAACTTAATATACGTAAATAACTATATAAAAACTATATAAAAAATATATGGAGGTATTCGATATGAAAAAATTGAAATTATTTGTAGTGGCATTAGCCATGATTACAGCAATGGGAGGAAATGTTTTAGCAGAAGAAAATAAAGCATCATTAGAAAGTAGTGCAGGTATTACCCCAGATAATGTAATACTATATCCTATAGATAAAGCTTTGGATAATTTAAAATTTAAAGTGACTTCAGATGCTAAAGAAGCTGATGTATTAGTAGACATAGCTGAAGAAAGACTAGGTGAAAGTGAAGTTATGACTAAAGAAGGAAAAACAGAGCTCTCAGAGGGAGCTTTAGGTGAATATAACGATAAGATGGAACAAGCTCTAGATAATGTTAAGGAAACTATAGAAAAAGAAAGTGATAAGGCTTCAAAAGAAAAATTAGAAGAATTAAATAAGCTTCAGGGAAAAATAAAAGATAGACAAAAAAAATCATTAGAGGTTCTTAAAAGTATAGAAGCTAAATTGCCAGAAAAGGCAAAGACTACAATATCTAAAGTTATAGAAATGCAAGAAAAGAAAAGAGATGCTTTAGAAAAAATAGCTGTTGAAAGAGGAATATTAAAAGAAAGCAAAACTGTTGTACAACAAGCTAGAGAAAAATTAGAGGAAGCTAAAAAAAGTGGAGATGCTGAAGCTATAAAAGCTGCAGAGTTAACTCTTAGTGAACAACAAAAGGTGTATGAGAGTAAAAAAGCTGAAGTTAAACAAACTATTAAGGAAATAAAGGGAGAAGTTAAGGGTGGAATAAACTCTGAAGATAAAGAAATAAAACAAGAAAATAAAGAAACAAAACAAAAAGAAGTTAATTCAAATGCAAAAGCAGAACAAAAAGAAGCTAAAATAAAAGAAACTGAACAAAATGAAGTTAAAGTAAAAGAAACTGAACAAAAAGAAATCAAGCAACCAGAAGTTAAGAAAGAACAAGTTGAAAAACAAAAAGAAAATGAAAAATCTAAAAGTGAAAAAGAACATAAAAATAATTAGAGAAAAGACCAGGAATTCTGGTCTTTTTAATTTTAAGGCAATAAACCTAAAAGTGTTATTAATGAACTTCCCTACTTTTTTTATTTAAGTATTTTCTTTATTAAACTTAATTTGTTCTTATAAGGAGGGTATCTTAAAGGCAGATCAAATAAATTAGTTTGCTTTAATACACTTTTTTTATGAGAAAAGGCTTCAAAGCTTCCTTTCCCATGGTATGATCCTAATCCGCTGGTGCCTACCCCGCCAAAAGGAAGATAAGGTGATGATAAGTGCATCACAGTATCATTTATACATCCCCCACCATAAGATACACTTTCTAATATCCTCTTTTGACTTTTCTTGTTTGTAGAAAACATATATAAAGCTAGAGGCTTTGGATTGTGATTTAGTATGCTAATTACATGATCCAAATCTTCATACTCTATTACTGGAAAAATAGGTCCAAATATTTCTTCTTGCATAATAGGATCTTCTAAAGATACACCATCAATAATAGTTGGTGCTATCATGTGTGAATTTTTATCATATTGTCCCCCAGTTGCAATAGTTCCTTTATCTAATAAATTTAGAAGTCTGTTAAAATGCTTTTCATTTATTATTTTAGGTAAGTCTTCACTTATTAAAGGTTCTTCCCCATAGAACTCTTTAATAACTTCTGTCATATATAATAAAAGTTTCGCCTTTATATCTTTGTGCACAATTAAGTAATCTGGAGCAACACAAGTTTGACCTGCATTTAAATATTTACCCCATACTATCCTTTTAGCAGCATATTTAATTTTCACTTCTTTATCTACAATACAAGGACTTTTGCCACCTAATTCTAAAGTTAAGGGCGTAAGTTTTTTAGCAGCAGCTTTCATTACTAATTTTCCTATGGCTGGACTACCAGTGAAAAATATATAATCAAAGTTTTCATTAAGAAGTTTCTCACTAGTTTCTGCTGCTCCCAAAATTACTGTAATATACTCTTCAGAAAAACTTTCTTTCATTATTTTAAGTAAAACTTTACTTGTTTCCAAAGCATATTCCGAAGGCTTTATTACGGCACAATTACCAGCAGCTATGGCTCCAATAAGAGGCATTATTGCAAGCTGAAAAGGATAGTTCCAAGGGGCTATAATAAGAGCTACTCCATAGGGATCAGTATATATATAACTTTTAGATAGAAAATGTATAAAATGTGTCTTAACTTTTTTAGGCTTACACCAAGACTTTAAGTTTTTTATCACATAATTTAATTCATCCAGACTTGTACCTACCTCAGTGAGATAGCCTTCAAACTCTGATTTATTTAAATCTTTTTTAAGAGCATTAAGTATAAGCTTTTCATTTCTTTGTATTGATTCTTTAAGTATCTTTAAATTTTTTATTCGAAAATCTAAATCTTTGGTTTTATTAGTATAAAAATACTGCTTTTGCTTATTTATTAGTTCCTTTATATCATTCATATATATATTCTCCTTGTAAAATAATAATATTAATTATAAGTAATATTATTATTAATATTAACACATATTATATGATGAAATTATTAAATTAATGAAGAAAGGAAGTTTCAAAATGAATATAGCAGAAAATTTATTATGTCCTAAATGCAGCAATAAAAAATTCACAGCTAAACGAGAAGTAACCTACGTTTACACCTATGGAGTTAATACTCCGAATACAAATGAGGCAAGTAAAGATGATGATTCATTACCTTTTTTATTTGACAATAGAGAAAAAATTAAAGGTTTAGAATACTTACAATGTGATCATTGTGGAACAAAGTATTACTGTTCCTTTTCACAGGATAAAATAGATCTTACAATCCTACAAAAAGCTATACGCTGTGATTATAAAAATACTCCTGAATTTTTAGGTTAAGCATATTAATTAAGATTTATAAAAGAATAAGGTACATTCACTAAGTATTTATCACACACATCTGAAAAACCTAAAGATGAATGTATCTCAACATTTTACATACAAAGTTCATACCATTTCTGTCTATAAAAATGTTCTATAGTTAAATCTCCAAATACCATCTTTTATATATCTTTTACATAATATCTTGTTTTTATAAAGACAATTTCAGTTTAATATTTCCCTAATAATGCAAATGATTGAATAATAATTTCATTATTAGATAAAAATATACAATGAAACTATCAAGTGATTCTTAGACTCAGGTGGAGTTTGCTTATAAGGAATACATCTCTCCATCTGAGTCTTAGAAGAACTTATCCAGGGGCGTAGCAGCCGTTATCCCCTGCCTTGAAGAGGATAGGGATGTTACGGATGGTAGCCATCGGATAAACTTCCGCTAACTGTTAAAGGAGTGTTAAAATTGAAAATTGGTATACCTAAGGGATTATTATATTGCAAATACTATCCATTTATGAATACTTTTTTCACAGAACTAGGAGCAGAAATTGTTACGTCATCTGAAACAAATAAGGAAATTTTAAATATTGGCATTAAATACTCTATTGATGAAGCTTGTTTGCCCATTAAAATTTTTCATGGTCATGTGGCTTCAATTAAAGATAAATGTGACATTATGCTTATACCCCGTATAATGAGTCTTAATAAAAACGAATCTATTTGTCCTAAATTTTGCGGACTTCCTGAAATGATAATAAATGATATACCTAATATGCCTAAATGCATAACTTATCCTATTTATGCTTATCCGCAAAAGAGCTTTAATAAGTGGATATTACGAACTGGTATATTATTTACTAAAAACTATTTTAAAATACAAAAATCATATAGAAAAGCCATTAAAGTTCAAGAACAATATAAAAACAACATAAAAAACCAAGACTTTAAATTAAACTTAGCTTTAATAGGCCATCCCTATAACATTTATGATAAATTTATAAATATGGATTTAGTAAAAAAATTAAATAACCTTGGCATAGGGGTATTCACAGAGGAAAACATAGATGAAGATATAATTAACCAGCAGGTTAAAAACCTATTTAAAAAACCATTTTGGACCTTTGCCAAAAATTCATATGGGTTCTCAACTCATATGGCCTTAAGCAAAAAAATTCAAGGTATAATATATATTTCATCTTTTGCTTGTGGAATAGATTCTGTAGTAATAGAATTAATAAAAAATGCATTAGGTGATTTTCCTTTTTTAGTGTTAAAAGTAGATGAACAAACAGGTGAAGCTGGTTTTCATACACGATTAGAAGCTTTTGCTGATATGTTAGAAAGGAGATGTGCTTTATAACTATGAAAATTACTTTCCCCCACTTAGGTAATAGTTACTTTGCTGTAAAAGCGCTGTTTGATGGATTAGGTATAGATTATGTAGTTCCCCCTCTTAGTAATAGGCATGCACTAGAATTAGGTTCCATGTACTCTCCTGAAGAAATGTGTCTCCCTTTTAAAATAATGATTGGCAACTATATTCAAAGTATTAAAAAAGGTGCAGATACTATACTAATTGTAGGAAGCTGTGGTCCTTGTAGATTTGGAGAGTATTGTGAACTACAAATGAATATATTAAAAAAACTAGGATATAAATTAGATTTTATAGTGCTTGACCAGCCTAAGGCTATCGGATTTAAAGAACTTATAAATAGAGTTACTAAAGTTTCCTCTCAAAGCAATTTGAAGAAGAAAGAAAAACTTAATATGCTTTATAAAGCATATAAGATTATCAATGCTATAGATTCAATTGAAGCATTAGCAATGTTAACTGCAGGTTATGAGATTAATAAAGGAGATTGCAAAAAAATCTTAAATCAATGTAAAAATGAAGCGGTTAAATGTACCTCTCCTACTCAAATGATTAATCATTTTAAAAAGTATAAAACACTTATAAAGAATATACCAGTAAACAAAAATAAAAAACCCCTTAAGATTGCTATCATTGGAGAAATCTATACTATAATTGAACCTTTTTCAAATTTATACATAGAAGACAAACTTATGGACTATAGTGTTTCCACTAGCAGACAGCTTTCACCTAGTTGGTGGATTAAAAACACTATATTAAGCATTTTGAACTTAAATTCATTAGATATAAAAAGAGTTTCAAAAGAATATATTCCTCTGCCTATTGGCGGATATGCAAAAGAATGTATAGGAGAGGCTTTACTTGCAAAGGAAAAAGGATTTCATGGTGCTATTCAAATAATGCCTATGGGATGCATGCCTGAAATTGTTTCTAAATCTATACTTCCTACTATTTCTAAGGATAAGGATTTTCCAATTATGACTTTAGTAGTAGATGAGATGACTGGTGAGGCAGGTTATTCCACTAGAATAGAAGCATTTTTAGATCTATTAGAAAGGAGGCAAACTAATGTATTACATGGGAGTTGATGTAGGTTCTGTCAGTACAGATATTGTACTTGTAGATAAAAATATGAATTTAATAGAATCATTATATTTGAGAACTAAAGGAAGACCTATAAATGCAATTCAAGAAGGCTTTAAGCTTTTAAAAAATAAATATAGTAATAATGAAATTGAAGCTGTAGGAACTACTGGTAGTGGTCGCCATATCTGCTCTTTTTTAATTGGCGCAGATGTAATGAAAAACGAAATAACTGCTCATGCTGTAGCTGCTTTACACGCCAATACTGATGTAAAAACTATTATAGAAATTGGAGGTCAAGACTCTAAAATAATAATATTAAATAACGGCATAGTAACTGATTTTGCAATGAACACAGTGTGTGCAGCAGGTACTGGATCTTTTCTCGATAGACAGGCAGAAAGATTAGATATACCTATTGAGGATTTTGGAAGTTATTCTTTAAAATCTAAAACACCTGTAAGAATTGCAGGAAGATGTGCAGTTTTTGCGGAGTCTGACATGATACATAAGCAGCAGCTTGGATATAGTGAATCTGACATTATAAGAGGGCTTTGTGAAGCGTTAGTTAGAAACTATCTTAATAATGTTGGAAAAGGTAAAGAAATAAAACCTGAAATATTTTTTCAAGGTGGGGTAGCTGCAAATATAGGAATTAAGTCTGCCTTTGAAGATGCTTTAGGTTTAAAAGTAGTAATACCTTCAAATTTTAAAGTTATGGGAGCTATTGGAGCTGCACTTTTAGCAAAAGAATCTTTAGAAAAAACAGGATGTAAAACTAAATTTAAGGGTTTCGATTTAGCTGACATGATTTTTAGGTCTAAGAGTTTTGAATGTGAAGGATGTGCTAATAGATGTGAAGTAGTGAAAATTCAATCTGAGAACACTATTCAAGGCTATTTTGGAGACAGATGTGGTAAATGGAGTAATAACTCAGCTCTATAAAATGAAAAAGTTTCGTGACAATTATCATATCGTATTTAATAATCGTATGTTATGATTATTAAATACTTTTTATAGCAAGGGAGAAAATAATGAAAAAAATAGGTATTATAAACTGTTTTGAAGTATCTAAAAGATGTTCTGGTTCTGGTTGTTTTAAAGCTTTTAACAATAAAACTGGATCATTTGATAAATACCATGAACAAGAATCTCAGTTAGTAAGCTTTGTGCATTGTAATGGTTGTAGCGATAACTCCGTTCATGAAGTACTGTTAAGAGCTGAAAAAATGCGTGATGCTGGTGTAGAGGTTATACATTTATCATCATGTATACGATCTAAGTGTCCTAAATATAATGAATTTGTTAGAGAACTTTCTAAAAACTTTGAAGTTGTAGGTTATAGTCATGGAAAGAAAAAGGGTAAAATTGAAAATGCAGAGTAATTAAACTCTGTATTTTTTTATATTCAAAAAAATGTAACCTTTTTTCTACTTCATACATAGTATACTAATGTAGTTAAACTTAATGGAGGTATATACATGTACTACAGATCTGATAGCGAAAACCCTAACAATGATATTAATGAAGATATTGAGCAAAATCGTGACAGCCATCATCATGATGAATGTTGTGAAGAAATGCACAAGTGCCAATGTATGAATTTTTGTCCAATGATGTTTGGCTGTCCAATGATGTATGGTTCTCAAATGATGTCACCTCAAACAATGCCTATGCAACATAGATCAGAGGATGTAGATTTAGAAGATGACTTAGATAGTAATGATGGCTATAGACGCAAACATCATCATTATAGTCGCCGTCGCCCACGTTACTATTACTATCCATACTATCCTTTCTATCCTTATTATTACCACAAGCATAGTAGATAAATATATGTGAAATATAATTTTTTTATATATGTAAGTTTTTAAAATACAACTGTAGTTTAAACTACAGTTGTATTCTTTGCATTCAATATCCTAAACGAAAATAAGCATTAGTGATTTCACTAATGCTTATTTTTAATATATAATAAGGGGGACTTATTATATTTCAATTCACCTATAAGTT
>CAZKOJ010000051.1:0-25181 GCA_964554365.1 uncultured Clostridium sp.
GATGTCGCCTACTTAAAGAGAATACTCAAAAAATGAAAATACAATTTTGGCTTTTCACGTTGATTATTAGGACTATCTATTAAAAAGAAGTGCCCTATGAATGTAAAGGCGCAAATATAGTTACAATAGGAAAGTATTATAGGTATAAGGCTCGTTAAATTCCAATTTAGTGGTAAGAGAATAAGTTAACATATATTTGATATGGGGTAAGTATATGTGTAATTCACAACTTAATCTAAAATATTAAAGACTATGAAGATAGCTTTTGAGCTAATTAACTTCATGGTCTTTTCATCTAATAATCCTTCTAGTAAAAATGGATTTTTTAATCATTACAAAGTCTCTTAGTAAATACTATTCAGGAATAACTATTACTGATACTTGAGCATTTTTAACAACCTTGCTTGTTACAGAGCCAACCATTCTAGAGAAACCTTTTTTACTAGATTTTGTCATAATTATTATGTCATAGCTGCCTTCTTTTGACTTTTTTAATATTTCATCTGCAGCGTATCCAAAAGTATTAAACTTTTCAACGCTATATCCTTCGAGTTCCTTTATTGCGTTATTTAAAACTAGTTTACTTTCTTCTCCTAAATAATCAAATTGATTTGAAACTATCATATCGTTAGTTATAACTATCTCCATTACATTCATTAGGGTGATTTCAATATTATTCTTATTGAAAAATTTTTTCAACCAATCAAGAGAGTGCATGCTTCTTTCAGTACCATCTAATGGCACTAAGATTTTTGTTTTTTTCATATACAATACATCATTCATATACAACACATCCTTTCATAAATTAATATGTTCTACATATTACAATGTTTTTCCTGTTTTTTATAATAAATTTTCATATTGTTGGCTTAAGGGTAGTTTTAGTATTAAAACATCGTATCATAAGTAAAGCTATATATAGTTAATTATTAAAATTAAAAGTAATATGTGAAATAGGATTGTAACATGATATTTTACTCTCTTCCTAAGATTAATGTCTTAGGGGGAGAGTTATTTTATTATATGAAATCATAAATTTTTTTGGATATAATTAAAAGTATTGATATATTATAACAAACAGATTATAATCAAACATGTACAAAACATGTTTGAAAATGAGGTGGCAAATTGGATAAATCTAATAATACCAAAAATCAATTAATAGAATCAGTAATGAAATTATTGCAAGAGTGTAACGATGTTTCAGAAATAACATCAAGAAAGATAGCAGAAAGAGCAAAAATAAATTTATCGACAATAAATTATCATTTTGCTTCTAAAGATGAATTAATAAATATAGCAGTAAATAAATTAATAGGAGATGTTGCGAATAATTATTTTGAAGATATTAAAAATAATGCGAAATCACCAAGAGATAACCTTAGAGATTTTTTAACTCGTATTAGTGACATAGCTGTTGATTATAGAAAATATACAAAGGAAATGATTACTTATATTTTATTAAAAGGAGACTTTAATCAAACTATTGAAATACTTCCTTTAGTTAAAGAATGCTTTCAAGGAAGTATAAGTGATGAAGAGTGCAAAATTATTTCATATCAATTAATTTCATTTATGCAATTAGTATTTTACAGAGCAGATGAATTTAAAGCGTTTAGTAAAATTAATATTATGAATAAACAAGAAAGAGATAGGCTTATTGATATTCAACTAGATTTATTTTTAAAATAAAGAGTTTTGGAGGGGGTAAATAATGAACAAAGCATTTGATTTATCTGAATATATGAGTAAAGGTATTGAAAATATAGTGAAAAATGTTTTAAAATCATCTATAAAAAATCCAAAGGAATCTGCATTTCTAATAAAATATATGTTAGCAGTAAAGGATGCAAAAAATAAAAGAGATATGTTAGAAAGTAAAGGCGAGCATATACCAGCATTTTTAATGGGAAGTATTGCTACTAATTGTAATTTATATTGTAAGGGCTGTTATGCAAGAGCTAATAAATCATGTGGAGATAACTTAAAAGGGAGTGAGATATCAGAAGAAAGATGGGGAGACATATTTAATGAAGCAAAGGAGCTTGGAATTTCATTTGCATTATTATTAGGAGGAGAACCGTTAATGAGAAGAGGAGTTATTGAAAAAGCTTCTTCTGTTAAAGAAATAGTTTTTCCAATCTTCACAAATGGAACTATGATAGATGAAAGTTATATAAATTTATTTGATAAAAATAGAAATCTTGTGCCAATGATAAGTATTGAAGGTGATAGGGATCAAACTGATGGCAGAAGGGGGATAGGAACTTATAATTTAATAATGACTGCAATGGATAGTTTAAATAAAAAAGGAATTTTATTTGGAGGTTCTGTAACTGTAACAACTGGAAATATAATAACTGTTACAAGTAAAGAGTTTGTACAGGAGCTTTATAATAAAGGAACAAGAGTATTAGTATTTGCAGAATATGTTCCAGTAACTAAATCTACTAGAAATCTTGCACCTACAGATAAAGAGCGGTTAATATTAGAAGAAAATGTAGAAGAATTAAGAAAAATATTTGAAAATATGTTGTTTTTATCATTCCCCGGTGATGAGAAATATTCAGGTGGATGTTTAGCTGCTGGAAGAGGATTTTTTCATATAAATGCTAATGGTGGAGCAGAGCCATGTCCATTTTCACCATATTCAGATATTAATTTAAAAGAATGTAGTTTAAGAGAAGCTTTAAAATCACCATTATTTAAAAAGCTTAAAGATAATGAAATGTTACTTGGAGAACATGATGGTGGATGTTTATTATTTGAAAAAGAAGACGATGTTAAAGAGTTGTTAGGATTGTAATAAAGTGAGAGTGAACAAATGGTGTTAATACTAGTGATAAAAGACAATACTACAATATACAAATATGTAAAGATAAATATATAGATATTATAGATTTAAATAATAAAAAAACCGCATTTAGTAGTGATACGGTGAACCGTACCATAAGTAAATGAGGGTTTTTCAAAAACAAGAGGATTAACCAATTTGTATATATAAATGGATATGTTTAGGCCTCAAGGTATTACTTATATAAAAAAACTTTTAGGTTGCCTTTCTTATCAAGGGTGGCAAGCAGAACATTTTTTACCTCAGTTTGATATATACTTTCTAAGCTGGAAACAACCCAGCTTTCATCACTATGAATTTGCTTTAGCTCCTTTAAATTAATTTTACCTTCCTTAATAATCGTCCTTGGCAAATTAAAAGGTTCTGTTTCCATTTCGAAGAATGAAGGTGTAATCGGTTCGTATTTTGGATGTAAAAAAACAGAAATTTTTCCGTCAGCTTCCCAAATTGCTAAGGCTACCTTTTTCACATCCTCTACTTTTTCTTCACGTAATTCTTCTAATAACACATCAATTGATATTCTTGCTTTTTTTAATCCCTTATAAAGGATTTCTCCATCCTGAACAATTGTGATTGGTGAACTATTAATAAGTCTTCTTAAAGATGGAAATTTAAGAATGCCGAATATGCCACCAAGATATAGGACAACTAATACCATGGTTGAAATGATGGACCCTTTTAACCCAAGATTTTCGTCAGACAACGGATGGGCAATAATATTTCCAATTACTGAAGCAATAACAAAATCAAGGAGTCTTAATTGAGAGATGGTACGCTGCCCTAAGAGTTTTGTAACAGTCACCAAAAAGAAAAAAGCAATAATTGCACGAAGAATCCACTCAATGGTGGTAAGGGTTTCTTGGCCTTGTAAAAAATTCATATAAGATACCTCCTTTATCCTAAAAATTTAACACTGATGTTACTTTAACCAATAATCAATAAAAAAATTAAGAGAACTGGAGGAAATCCCAAGGTGGTAGATACATACCTGAAAACCAGGAACAAACCTACTTTAAGAAGGATCAATATTTTTGCGGTTGACTTTGTCCTTAGGGGAAGGTGTATAGTAAAAGTGAACAAGGTATCGATATTTAAAGCAGTTAGTTAGTATAAAAATATGAAGAATGGAGGTGATCTCTTGTTATCCATTGGAGAATTCTCGAAGATATGCGAAGTATCTACAAAAACGCTTCGATATTATGATGAAATTGGATTAATTAATCCTTCTGCTTATAGGGTCTGGTGTAGTTACAGCTGTTCCTCTGCTGCTTTTCTCAAGTGAGTTTAGCTAAAAGATTAAAGGACGTAGAACCAAGTACAATAACAGAGGAAAATATTTTTGTAACGGATTTATATAGAAATAAGGTTGAAACTTAGATTCATTATTTTTAATTTATATTTTCGCTGATGAATATAAAATAATGTATAATATATAAGGTAATCTTTTCTCATACATCGTACGTGGAGACAGTAGTGTTGATCTGGAAGAAAGATTGGTAAATGAATGTGGTAATAATACTAGATATATAAAGGAGCTTTTAAATATATGAATTTTTATTTCGCACCTATGGAAGGTTTGACTGGGTACATTTATAGAAATGCCCATAATGCCTTTTTCAATAAGATAGATAAATACTTTGCACCTTTTATTGTTGCAAATCAAAGTGACAGTTTTAAGACACGGGAATTAAATGATATTTTACCTGAAAACAACCAAGGTCTAGTTTTGATTCCACAATTGCTAACAAATAATGCAAAAGATTTTATACATACTTCAAAGAAAATAAAGCAATTGGGATATAATGAGATCAATTTAAATTTGGGATGTCCTTCTGGAACTGTAGTTTCAAAAAATAGAGGAGCTGGATTTCTTTCAAAAACAGAAGAACTTAATGTGTTTTTAGAGGAAATTTTTTCTCAAGCTACAACAAAAATCTCAGTAAAAACTAGAATAGGAAAAGACAAGCCAGAAGAATTTTATGATTTGATTGAAATATTTAACAAATATCCTATAGAAGAGCTTATCATTCACCCTAGGACTCAAAAAGATTTCTATAAAAATAAGCCTAATTTGAAGATTTTTAAGGACGCCTTGATTTTAAGTAAAAATCCTGTTTGCTATAATGGTGACATTTTTACAGTAAAAGATTACAAGGAGTTTTTGACTGATTTCCATAGTGTAGAAACTTTAATGATTGGCAGGGGATTATTAGCCAATCCCGGACTGATTAGTGATATTGAAAATAATACTAAACTCGAAAAAAAATTACTAAAAGACTTTCATGATAAAATTTATGGAGATTATAAAAGAATACTTTTTGGAGATAGGAATGTCTTGTTTAAAATGAGGGAATTATGGGTTTATATGATGCCGATGTTTTCTGATAATGCAAAATATGCAAAAAAAATTAGAAAATCAGAAAGATTATACGATTACGATGAAGTGGTTTTAAGCCTATTCAGAGAACGGGATATTTTAGAAAGTTAGGAAAATTGCATCAAGATTATAGTTATTAGACAAATAAGAACTATAATTTTCATACAATAGAAAAACCTTGCTTATAATTCCAATGGAGCTAACTCCAGAAAATCTAAAAAGCTATATGATAGATTAATTAGCCTTAATTGCCAATGAAGCGGTAATTAAGGCTTTTTGTTTTAAAATGCTTAAATATTAGAAAATATTTTTTCTACATTGACTTTTTTAGAGTTACAATCGTTATAGTGTATGAAACGTTTTGGAGGTGATAATAGTGGAAGATACAAAATTGATTTTAGAGATTAAAAACGGAAAAATACATTTATTTGATGATTTAATAAAAAAGTATTATGAAAAAGTATACTACTATTGTTACCGGCATGTAGATAATAAGCAGGCTGCACAAGATTTAACGCAAGAAGTATTCATGAAAGTGATAAAAAGCATTGGAAACTACAATCATTATGGAAAATTTGAAAATTATCTTTATGTAATTGCAGGAAACATATGC
Organism: uncultured Clostridium sp.; assembly: GCA_964554365.1. GTDB lineage: Bacteria > Bacillota > Clostridia > Clostridiales > Clostridiaceae > Clostridium_AM. Next base: position 5,845 of record CAZKOJ010000051.1, read on the forward strand.
AAAGACTTTTACAAAAAAGAATCCCATTATATTTTAAAAGAAATAGAGGAGGGTTCTTCTGAAGAAGAAATTTCTAAATTAGAAAATAAAATAATGATTCAAGAAGTATTGGACAAACTCTCCAAGGAAGAGCGTGAAATAATAATTTTAAGGTTTTATCAGGATTTAAAGATTAGAGATATTGCTAAGATTATGAATTCAGGTGTTTCTATAACCAAGTATAGGTTAAAAAAGGCAATGAAATTAATTAGTGAAAATATGGAAGGAGGACAAATATGAACAAGAAAGAAAGAGAAATAAAGAATATGTTAAATAATTATGATGTACCTAAGCATGATAATGATGCACCTATGAGGGTAATTGAGTTTATTCATGAGAATTCTTTAAGTATACCAAGGTTTAGAACTAGCAATAAGCAATTTGTTTTATCACAAATTGGCTTTATTAGAAAAAGAACATGGATATTTCAAATTATAATTTTAGGATTGCTGTGCTTAGGTTTTTATAAAATAGGTACTCAGAAACCTTTGAACTTTAGAACTTTTTCTTTAATGTCAATTTTAGCTCCGCTCCTATTAATTATCAATGTTGATGAAATATCAAGGATTTACAATAAAAGCATGTTGGAAATAGAATTTTCCACAAAGAATTCATTGAAAAAGCTTTTAGTTACAAGAATGCTTATTTTGGGTATAGCAGATTGTATTGCATTAATCATTATGATGATATTTGCAGGTAACTTAATGAATATAAGTATACTTAGAGTTATTATGTATACCCTTGTACCTTTTAATTTAGTGTGTATAGGCTGTATGGAACTTATGAAGCATTTTAAAGGTAAGGAACTTAATTATGCCTGTGTCATTTATAATGTTTTATTAATGGCAATCCTTCTTTTAGGAAGGCTTAATGATTTAGGAATTTATGCACAGGATTTTATATCAAGTTGGATTCTAATGTATGCAATTACTACAGTTATTTTTGCTTTTGAAATGAAGAAAATGTGGAATAGATTAGGTTTGTTTGATGAGGTTATTAAGGAGGCAGTTATATGAAATTATCAATAGAAAGATTAACAAAAAAATATGGAAATAAATTTGTAGTAGATGAACTTTCTTCAGATTTAAAGGAGGGGGTATATGGTCTTTTAGGAGCTAATGGGGCGGGAAAGACTACTTTGATGAGAATGATTTGTGGTGTGTTAACGCCAACTTCAGGGGAAGTTAAGTTAAATGGTAAAAATAATATAGATATGGGGGAAGAGTATAGAGATTTAATAGGGTATCTTCCGCAAGATTTTGGATACTATCCAGATTTTACAGCAAAAGAATTTATGTTATATATTGCATCTTTAAAGGGACTAATGCCAGACTTTGCAAAGGAGAAGACTAAAGAGTTATTAAGTATGGTAGGGCTAGAGGATGTTACAAATAAGAAGATTAGAACCTTTTCAGGCGGAATGAAACAAAGATTAGGAATTGCACAGGCAGTATTAAATGATCCTAAAATTTTAGTTTTAGATGAACCTACAGCTGGTCTTGATCCAAAAGAAAGGGTACGCTTTCGTAACTTAATATCAGATTTTTCTAAGGATAAAATAGTAATCTTATCTACTCATATTGTATCTGATGTGGAGTATATAGCTAATGAAATACTTATAATGAAAAAGGGAAATATTATTGCAAAAAATTCAGTTGAGGAATTAACAAAAGAAATTGAAAATAGTATATGGAAATGTACAGTATCAAAATCAGAAGCAGATTATTTTTGTACTAAGTATTGCATTATAAATCTACAACATAACAGTAATGACTCTGTAGAACTTAGAATAGTTAGTAATAAGAAGCCAATGGATAATGCAATTAATGTACCGCCATCTTTAGAAGACTTATACTTGTACCATTTTCAAGATAAATTAGAAGCATAGGAAGGATGATTTTATGTTTAGTTTAATAAAGTTTGAATTTAAGAAGTTAGCAAAAAAGAGAACAAATATTATAACCGTTTTAGTCAGTGTAATACTTACTATTATCTTTTTTTCATCGCCTACTATGCGATTTGAAGCCTTTGATACAAAAGGAAATCATTATAAAGGATTCAAGGCAATAGCCTTAGAAAAAGAAAATACAAAGGAGCTTTCTATTAAAATAACAGAAGAACAAGTTGAAAAAGATATTAAAGAATATCAGAGGCTATTTTCCATGCCTGAAAATACTAGAAAAGATGAGTTGGGAGAGATTTCTCTTAAAGAGGACGTTTATCTTAATTATGTTAATCCTAAATTTGGATACTTTTCGATGATATCCACAAATTATAATAAGCCTAATGAGGATTTAAAGGTTTCAAATTTGCTTAGAATTAACTTAAAAGGTGGAGCAAAGTTCTATGAAGCTAGAAATAATAAAATTTCCACACTCCTAAATATGAACCATGAAGGTAGAAATTATTCTGAGCAAGAAAAGACTTTTTGGCTTAATAAAAATTCTGAAATACAAAAACCATATATGTATGGTTACTATGAAGGATGGGACTCAATACTTCATATATTTGGAACATTAATCTTTGCATTCCTAGCTATATGTATAACTGTTGCACCAGTCTTTGCTGGAGAATATCAATGTGGAGCAGATGCAGTTATTTTAGCATCTAAATATGGAAAGACAAAAGTAATTACAGCTAAAATAATATCAGCATTTACATTTTCTACTATGGTGTTTTTTATGAATGTTATTTTTGCAGTAGCTATACCACTTTTGAGTTTTGGAACTGATGGATGGAATTTACCTATGCAAATTGATAATATAATAATACCTTATTCAGTTACATTTGCTTCAGGTACTTTTATATGTATTGCCACTGCTTATGCAGTTATGCTTGCTATGGTATCTTGTACACTTTTACTATCAGCTAAGCTTAAGACACCTTTCACTGTTTTGATAATTGATGTAATAATTTTATTTGTTTCATTGTTTATGAAGCAAGGAGCTGATAATGGAGTATTTAATCATATTCTATATTTATTGCCTTATAAATCAATTGACCCTGAATTTTCATCTTATTTGTCCTATTCATTTGGAGGGCTAACTATAAGCTTACTTTTAATGCGTATTATAGTTTATGGAGTAATGGCAATTGCTTTTTTACCTTTTATAAAAAATGCTTTTCGAAAACATCAAGTACAATAAGTATGTTTTTTCATCTAACTTAATTTATTATTTAACTTTAATTATCTAATAATAAAAATTATTGACAAAAGTACTAATTAGTAATATATTATAAGTAGAAATAAAGGGAAAAATACTTTCTACAAGTTGAAAATGATTCTTGTTATAGATAATTTAAGTTAAGGGTAACCTTATTAGTAGATGTATTGATCCTAATGATAGACGAGTTAATTTGATAAGTATTACTGAAATTGGATTGATATAGTGGTTAATACACTAGATATAAATTGGAGGAATAATAATATGAAAAAAGATTTTTATACTGCTGTAGCAGATAGGCGCACATTTTATGGAATTAGTAAAGAAACAGTAACTACTGATGAGGTGATTAAAGAAGTTATTGAACATGCGGTAAAGCATACACCATCATCATTTAATTCACAAAGTGCAAGGGTAGTTTTACTATTAGAGAAACATCACGATAAATTATGGGATATTACAAAAGAAGCTCTAAGGAAGATAGTGCCTGCTGAGCAATTTGGTCCTACTGAAGATAAAATAAATTCATTCCGTAATGGATATGGTACAGTTTTATTCTTTGAAGATAATAGTGTAGTTGAGTCTCTTCAGAAGCAATTTGCTACTTACAAGGATAATTTCCCAATTTGGTCTCAACAGTCAAGTGGAATGCACCAATATGTTATCTGGACAGCATTAGAAATTGAGGGCTTTGGTGCATCATTACAACATTATAACGAACTCATTGAAGCTGAGGTGAAAAAAGAGTGGAACATACCAGCTAACTGGAAACTTATTGCGCAAATGCCATTTGGGAAACCAACAACACAACCTGATGAAAAACAGTTTCAACCATTAGAAGAGCGTATTAAGATATTTAAATAATTTCCTGGCATTTAATACATTAATGCTGATATTCTATTTCAAAAGATATAAACGATAATGGACAATTAAATTATGTTTAATTGTCCATTATCGTTTACAAGTTTGAAATTTTGTTTATTTTACTGTTAAGCTGGAGCTGGTTCTTTCCACTATGTGAGCTGAGTCCTTTGTTTTCAAATCTCCACCCTTTGATGTAAATATATTTTTGGCTATTAGTACATCCATAGCTGCCTTAACTTCAGCATCAGTTACATCCTCCTTAACATTGTTTAAAGTTATGGAACATTTCTTTCCATCTTCATTTAAAAAACTCATGGATAATGATTTTGCCATATTAATTCCCCCTTTACTATAACTCCTATTTTTTTAACAATTAAGCGTTGGTTATTGAATTTTGGTCTTCTCTTATAAGTTCATCTAAAGGTTTTCCAAGCAGCGTTCCAAATTCCTTTGCCACATCAAAAAGATCCTGTTCCACTGCTGAAGTTTTGATTTTTGAAAACCTCTGTTTCTTGAGTATCTCCTTCCCAGTTTTATCTACCCCGTCTTGGTACTTAAGAATCATTGCAGTTTCAAGCTTTGTTGCTTTTGCAGCCATGTTTATCATCTCCTTTCACTTAATATATAGGTGTATTTTTCTAAAAGGGGACAAAACATTTACATAGATAGTTGAAATAGATTCAATAAAATCATTATCCATATATCCATTTCATATTTTTGATGAGGAATGGGATAGTACAATGAATGTTTGTGAAGCATGGGACAATAAGGGTGATATTGTAATTGGGAATGATGTTTGGATTGGATTTGAAGATTCAATTATAGAGGATTTACTTAAAATTCAGTGGTGGAATTGGAGTATTCAAAAGATTTAAGAAAAAATAGTTTTAAAAGATACACTCAAAGCAAGTGTATCTTTTAATTAGTAAAAAAACAAGTAATTATTACTTGCGATGACCTAAGCTATCTTCATAAGTATCAGTTGGCAGTATTGAACCTTTATAAAGAGTAAACTTAGAATCATAAGCTTCTTTTTGTCTGTATAATTCTTCAGTTGATATTCCGTTTATAGGAGAATCGTCTGAAGAAACATTCTGTTCTGTAAAGGTTGATTTATTTTTGTTGGTTATTTTTTTCATATACATTCACCTCATTTTATAGGATGTACTTATTGAAAAAAAGTATAAGAGCAATTTTTAGTATATAGAACTATAATATAGAAACAAAAAAATTTTATCTATATAGTAGAAAATATCTATGAAATTAACTTTATAATAAGTCTATGTTTTAAATCGGTGTTGATAAATAATCATAAATAGAACAGACAAGTCTATGCCTGTCCGTTTTGCTATTTAATTAATGTAACTTTAAGATTGTTCATATAACTTTATACATTAGCACTTAAATAAATTGGACTTTATATTTATTGTTTAACCTTGCAGACCATTGGATTGTCGTTCCATATTTTCTATAACAATATCATGAATATCACCTAATGAAGCACAATATTCAAGCACTTTCCATGGAGTATTTGTATGAAAATGTATTTTTATCAGTTCTTCATCTCCAACTGCAAGTAAACAATCGCCTTCAATGTTTTTTGTAATATACTCGTTGATTTCATCTTCTGAAAGATTTTTCCCCTCAATTAATAACTGCGTATCAAATCTGTATTCAAGCATAATTACTCTCCTTTTCTGTTTTACAAATTCCTGTTTATATATTAGTTAAGTAAAAATCTAACTCACAATATAATACAAATATTTGTTAGTTTATATATTCTATTATACATAATTTGTGGATAATTAATCCAGTAAATATTAATAAATTATTACATTTACACAAATATCCGCTGTCTGATCTTAGAATCACTTATCTTAGTATAGTTATAAGGTATATTACTTTGTACTATAAAGTTTTTAGTTTTTACAGTATCCTTTTCTGTGCTAAAGGTGTCAATCCATTTGAACCATTTCAGATAAAATTTGGCATGTTACGGATTGGAAGAGTGGTATGGATGTAGCGATGGGACTACAACCGAGTATATGAAGGTCAAAACAAAGCAGTCAAGATATAAAAGAGATTATTCTTCTATCGCCTACACCAATAAAACCCACCACAATATTTATATAACTGTTGTCTTGGGTTTACTTTTATACATAAAAATTATAATAAAATAGTAACTTGTGGAGTAGACAGTCATTACTAAATTAAGTTCTTAAGAAACCTTAAGAAGTTTCTAAGTTATTTCTTCATTTAATACCTTTAAAATAAACTTAAATAAGAAATTATAAGGAGAGGGGAAAGATGAAGAAATTAAAGAAACTATTACATGGAATTATTTGTGTGCTGTTTTGCTTAGCAGTTATTGTTGCAGTTAAGACAGCAACTACTAAAAGTAAACAGGTTACTGTTGAAAATAAGGATTTAAACATCAAATTAAATATGGATAAAGCTAGTAAAAACTTATCTAATGCATTAAAGTATAAAACTATTTCCTATACTGATTCAACAAAATTTGACTATAACGAGTTTATTAAATTACATCAGTTTATTGATAATACTTACCCTAATGTTAAAAGTAAATTGAAAAAGGAAGTTATAAATAATTATAGTCTACTATACACCTGGCAAGGCAAGAATAAGAATTTAAAACCTTTAGTGTTAACTGCTCATATGGATGTAGTTGGCGTAGAAGACTTAACTTTAAAAGAATGGCTTCATGGTCCTTTTTCAGGAGATATTGCTGATGACAAAGTATGGGGAAGAGGAGCTAGAGACAATAAGTGTCAACTGTTTAGTATTCTTGAAGCTGTTGAATATTTAATCGAAAATGGATATGAACCTGAAAGAACTATTTATTTGGCATTTGGACATGATGAGGAGGTTCGTGGAGTAAATGGGGCAGCAAAGATTGCAGAGGTTTTAGAAAGCAGAGAAATTAAAGCTGAATGCTTGATTGATGAAGGGGGAGCGATAGTTAAAAATCCAATACCAGGAGTAAGTGGACAAGTAGCACTTATAGGATTCGGGGAAAAAGGAGATATGACATTAAAATTATCTGCTAAATTAGATGGTGGACATTCTGCAGAACCAAAAAAAACTACAGCTATTAGTACAATAAGTAATGCAATAACAAAGTTGAATAACTATAAATTTAAGGAAACCTTAGAATATGTCAAACCTACTTTTGAATATGCAGCCCCAGAAGCTAATTTACTTGGAAAAATAGTTATGTCTAATACCTGGCTAACTGGTGGAATATTAGAAAAGGCACTGGAGAGTTCTAGTGATACAGATGCATTGCTTAGAACCACAAAGGTTGCTACTATATTTAATGCAGGATTTAAGGATAATGTAATACCATATGAAGCTAGTACTATAGTTAATTTTAGACTTTTACCTTGCGATACAGTAGGGGAAGTAAAAGAAAAAGTAATACAAATAATAGATGATAAAAATGTTACAGTTGAATTATATGGATATTGTAAGAATGCACCAGAGGCATCACCAACTGATACTGAAGCTTTTACTAAAGTGCAACAATCATTAAAAGAAGTCTTCCCTAATGCCATAAGTGTGCCATATTTCAGCTCAGGAGGTACAGATTCAAAACATTATACAAAGGTAACAAAGAATCGTTATCAAATGACACCATCCCTTAAAGAAAAAGATGAAAAAGGTCATGGAATCAATGAGAGAATTTCCGTTGATAATTATGAACAATATATTAAAGTCTTTGTGGAGCTAATTAAAAACTTTAATTAATATTAATCCTCAACAATATTTAATGTAAGTATTGTTGAGGACTTTTTACATTAGAACAAAAACAATTTGAGATTCAGAATCTAAAAAGGAAAAAATATATGGATATTATGTAAATCAGTGTTAAAATGTAAAGTATAAAAATAAAAGTAGGTGTATTTTGTTGAGTTTTTTGGAAAAGGTGAGCATAAAGCAGATAGTGAAAGAAACTGTAAATAAATTAAAGAAAAAAATAAATGAAAGTATTTATATAAAATTGATCGGATGGACAAGTACCTGCCTTATTATTAGCTGTTTAATTGGATTTCTTATATCAGAAGTTATAAAACCAATTAAAATAGTAAATCAAATTCATGTGAATTATGATATAGATAGAAATGATTCTGATAAAGATATATTAGTTTTTATAAGAGAACTATATGAAAATAAGGGAAGAGAAGAAGAATATATTACAAAAAAATTACCAAATTTCAAAGGCAATACCTATATAACAGATATCAATGGAAAAGTAGTTTATAGGAATGATGGTAACTTGAATTATTTTCAGCAAATTGATATTGAAAAATTTAAGGAAAACATGAGGATGGAAAATAGAAGTGATAAATATGCTATCATATATCCTTTAATAATTAAAGATTCAGTGTTTTATATTATACAAAGTAAAACATTAAATGCAAAAGTTACTTATACAAAGGAATGGATATATGCAATTTCCATAAGTGTAGCATTTGTCTTATTTATCTTACTTATGTTTATAGGGGTTAGAAAAAAAATAATATATATAAAACATATATCATTTGCTTTAGATAAGATATCAAAGGGTGATTTAAATTATGGAGTAGAAATTATAGGAGAAGATGAGCTTGCCCAAGTAGCAAAAGAAATAAATAACATGGAGAAAGCTCTTTTAGAAAAAATAGAGGGAGAAAAAAAGATAGAAAAGCAAAAAAGTGAGCTTATTACAAATATTTCTCATGATTTAAAAACGCCTTTAACTATCATTCTTGGATATTTAGATATTATAAGAATAAAACAATATAGAAGTGAGGAAGAAAGAGACAACTACATTGAGATAACATATAACAAAGCTATTTCCCTTCAGAAGATGGTATTAAAACTTTTTGAATTAGTTAAATTAGGTGATAAAGAAATTGATTTAAGTAAAAGAGAAGTAAATATTAATAAATTGCTTAAACAGGTTGTAGTAGAGTATGCGCCATTAGCAGAGGAGAAAGGAATAAAAGCTGATATTATATGTTCAAATGAAAATATCAATCTTAACGTTGATTTAGATAAAATATGTAGAATTTTTAATAATTTAATGGATAATGCAATTAAGTATTCGCCAAATAATGAAACCATAAGTATTATTTTAGAAAAGGATGAAATAGGAGCCAGAATAGTATTTAAAAATAAATGCAATAACTTAAAGAAAGAGGATGCAAAACAATTATTTAATAGATTTTATAGAGGGGACAAAGCTAGAAATAGCAGCACTGAAGGAAGCGGTATTGGTCTTTCAATAGTTAAGAATATAGTAGAACTACATGATAGCAAAATATGGGCAGAAATTGAGAATGAAGAAATATTCTTTATACTTAGATTAAGGGGGTAAGTTTATGAGCAATGAAAATATTTTGGTTGTAGATGATGAGAAGGATATTAGAAATATTGTAGGCATATATTTAGAGAGTAATGGATATAGAACTATTAAAGCAGAAAATGGGAAGGAAGCTTTGGAACTTTTAGAAAAAGAAAATATAGATTTAGCACTTTTAGATATTATGTTACCAGATATTGATGGTATAAGTTTATGTCTAAAAATAAGAGCTAGCAAGAATATACCAATAATTATGCTTTCCGCTAAGGATCAAGAAATAGACATTGTTATGGGGTTAACGTCTGGTGCTGATGATTATATAGCAAAGCCTTTCAATCCAGTTGAACTACTTGCAAGAGTTAGAGCACAGCTTAGAAGATTTAAAGAATTAAATCCAGATCAATTAAATGGACAGAGTCTAAAATACAAAAATCTTAAATTAGATTTAGATACTCATAAGCTTATAAAAAATAATGAGGAAATAAGGTTAACACCAACAGAATTTAAGATACTCAGTTTATTGTGGAAAAATAAAGGTATAGTATTTTCTACAGAAAAGATATATCGAAGAGTATGGCAAGAAGAGGATTTTGAAATTGATAATACTGTTATGGTTCATATAAGAAATTTAAGAGATAAGATTGAGGATGACAATAAAAAACCCTTATTTATTCAAACTGTATGGGGAATTGGATATAAATTTGGAGAATAAATAAAAGAGTGCTTAATAGTGGTATTTAGTCATAGATAGAAATATAGATAGCTACACCAAGTGTGGATTTATAGCACAGACTTGTAAATAAGGTGATTTAAATGCTTTTACTCCATAAATGAGTCTATAAAGGAGGATTAATTATGTCAAAAGTGAATAACTTGGAGGAGTTTTTTTGAAAAAAATTAAGTATATCATTAGTTTTTGTATTATGTTTATAGGACTTTTAATTATCGGAGAAAGTCACATTTTTTATTTAGATAATTTCTATACTCAATACGCTAATACTACATTATATTTACAAAATGATACGACAAGTGATGAAATATAACAACAATTAAATATAATAAATTTGTAAAAGATTTACCTAAAGTTAAAGGTAGTTCGTATGGTATAAAAAAAGAAGATGGGCAAGCATATGAAATCTATGTTGATGAAAATATGAAACCAATAGATAAAGATGACACATATGCAGTTCAAAGTATTGAAAGACATAAAGCTGGTGTGGAGGCATTACTTTCTAGAGCTAATAAAATGTGGCAGTTAAAATGATAACAAACTCTATAATTTCATTATTTCACTAGTATACCTGGTACATGGTAGTGGTAGTTGACCCACCAAGAAAGGGTGGTGATTGAGCAGTATAATAATGAATCCAATTTTAAGTATAGAATTACTATTAATGAAGCAGCTAATAGACTTCAAAGTAATGGGCTGATAAAGGTAAAATGGGTTAATGAAGATAACATATTTGTTCATTGTATAAATTGGAAAATTGAACCTTAATTTTACTAATTTTACATCGTTTTCATGGCCCTCCAGTATAGGTTGTTATATAATTGAACTAAAGAATTTGAAAGACAAGGTTAGGTGAGAAGTATGATTTCTATAGAGCATGTATCAAAAAAATATAATGAGTTTAAAGCACTAGATGACATTAATATTAATATTAATGATGGTAGTGTTGTAGCCCTTATTGGACCAAATGGAGCAGGAAAGACTACAACAATAAGTATGATAATAGGACTTACAGATATGTCAGAAGGAAATATTATTGTGAATGGAAACTCAGTAAAAGAAAAGTTATTGGATATAAAAAAGCAAATTGGATATGTGTCAGATGATCAAAATAAGTTTCTAAGCTTAAAAGCTATAGAGTTTTTAAACTTTGTTGCAGATATGTACAAGGTTCCTGCAGAAGAAAGAAGAACTCAAATATTAAGCCTTAGTGAAAGATTTAATATACAAAATGATTTAAATACTAGGATGGATAAGTTCTCAAAAGGTATGAAGCAAAAAATAATGATAATTGCGTCGATCATTCACAGTCCAAAAGTTTGGATTTTAGATGAACCCTTTACTGGACTAGACCCTAAAACGTCATATGAATTAAAGACATTTATGAAAGAATATGCTACCAAAGGAAATATAGTTCTTTTATCATCCCATATCTTAGAGATTGTAGAGAATCTTTGTGATGAAGTTATACTAATTAATAAGGGTAAAACTTTATACTGTGGCGATATAAAAGAATTAAAAGCAAGATTTAATAGTAGGTGTACTTTGGAAGAAATTTATATGGAGGTGTTTGAAAATGAGAGGATTAGTAGCTTTAGTAAGAACTAATTTAAAGATTCAATTTAGCTTAATCTTTGGAGAAGAAGAACAAAAGGCAAAAAAAATTTTTAGTATAATTTTTTTTGTAGTGCTTTGTGAAATTTCAATAGGATTTTCTATTTTTAAAGCCTTTAATATATTACATTTAAATAATAAGGAAACTTTAATTTTTAATTTAATTATAAATACAGAATTAGTAATAATAATAGGCAATTGCTTTATGAGAATAATTAATGATTTTTATTCAGCTAGTGACTGGAAGGAGATTATGGTATATCCAATAAAACCAGGTAGTTTATTGGTATCAAAATGTATTTCAATTTATTTTTTAAATATTTTAATTGCAATATTTACACTAATACCCTTAATTGCTTATGGGGTTTTAAGTAATGCTAATATGTACTACTATGCATGTATAGTAGTTTATCAAATTCTAATACCAGCTATGCCTATTGGATATATTGCACTAACATCATTAACAATATTATGGCTTATAGCAATAATCAAAAAATCAAGAGCTGAAAATAGAATAAATAAGTTTATATTATTAATTGATATTCTAGTAATAGTCTTAACATATATCTTGTTAAAGCCAGCATTAAGCAACAACATTAAAGTTGACAAGTTGATATTTAGTATATTTTTTAGTGAAAATAGCACTTTTTTAATTTCTACAGTAAGTAAGCAAATAATAGTGAATTTTATAATTTCAATAGCTATAATTATTTTAGTTTTTTTGGGAGTTTACTTGATTGGCGGAAATGTATACACATCAATCATGAAAAGTGAAATACTTAGTTCAAGAAGTTCTAAGAAAATAGAAAAAGATACAAGTGTATATGAGTTTAGTATAAAAGGAATTATTGTTTCAAATATTATAAGAGATATTAAGATAATAGTTAGAACACCATCACTTCTTATGAAGTGCATTGGTGGAAGCGTTGCATATAGTGTGATTCTTTTAATTATATTGTTGCCACTTAGAAGAACAGTTAGAGCTTCTTTTGATAATGCAACTCTTAACAGTACTTTTGTAATTATATGGATTTTATTATCAACAGCTGTTAACTTTACAGCAATAACATCATTTTCAAGAGAAGGTAGGGGTCTAACTCAATTTAAGGTATTTCCAATATATAATAGAGCTTTTTTATTGTCTAAGATTTACGTGGGTTTATTAAGCAATCTATTAAACTTTATAGTTGCAAATGTATTTATGGTTATAATAGCAGCTAACTTTACTGATTTTATTTTACTTGAAATCATTACAATTAGTTACATTTTGTTAATAGTACTAACACAAATTAGAATGGATTCGAATAATCTTCATTTAAAATGGGTTGAAATTAAAGATTTATTTCAAATTGAATATATTTTAAAAAATTTTATACCACTTGTGATAATCACTATATTTATTTATGCATATCTGATAACTACTCTTTTAATTGCTAATATTGAAAGAGGAGAAATGTTAGACTGTTTAACTTTAACAATCTTTATGTTAATAGCTGTTATTGGTTCTTTTATTAACTTAAGAAAGATAAAATTTAATATGAAGTAACAGAACTTACACACATAAACAAAATTCTGCATAAATAGGCCATTTAAGCACTTAATTTTCCCTAATTGATTGATTTAATTGATGACATTGCAGATCAACCGGAATGGGAATTGACATTTGTGACAACAGACTACCGGCAGACTGAGAATCAGGATTTAACATGGCGTAGTTTTTTCAACATTTGCAATGGGATCATGCTTAGATACCTTGACATTTTAATTATCCATTCTGCAAATGACCTAGAAGACGCTTGCTCTATTGCAGAATTGCTGCTTCCGCTTTGCAAGGATTATGGTGTTCACTTTTATTGACCTTGCGGTCATTATAAGGAAAATCCTTACTATAGGTCTTACCAACAATCACATTGCCTTCAAGATAATGGCAATAGCCATAGCACTTACGATTATAGAATTTAGAGGTTCCAGATTCAAAACCACGTTTGATTCCCCATTTGATATTTTGGCTTCGAGCTTCACTTTCAGCCTGTGCTACTGCTTCCAAAATTGATAGTAAAAATGTTTTGTTTGTTTCAGAAATTCTTATGTTCTCAACTTCAAAAAAAAGGTCAACATTCAGTAATCTTAATTTATGGATTACAGCAAGGGTATCTGCAGTGTTACGCCCAAAACGACTTACTGATTTTGTGATGATAAGGTCGATTTTTTTATTTCTACAGTCCTCTAACATTCTTTGAAATTCTGGCCTTCCAGAAGAGTTTTTACCGGATCGGACATCTACATAAATGTCAACAAGGACCCAATTGATATGATTACTAACCATTTGTTTTATTTCTACTATCTATATCATATATATGTAGCTGCGATTCCATACTCATTTACTTGGAACTAAGTAGCACTTCTCAGAATGCCTCATATACTAATATGGTGAGGCTTATAACCGCAGCAATATAAAGGAGTATTACATGTATAATAACCAATTTTCCTCTTGTCCTTACTACATGAATCAAGCTACTTACCCATCCTTCAATGCATGGTGGAGGGCTAATGCACAAAAGTTTGCAGCTGTTAGTGGTACTGTTACAAGGATTGAGGATTTTAACTCAGGTCAAGATGATGCATCAGCAGGCTGCTATAAATTAATGTCACTGGAAAGCAAAGATATGGGTCCCGTAAATTTTGTGATATCCACGGAAACTTACTTTGTAGACCATGAAGTGGTTGAGGTAGGAGACGAGGTAACTGGATTTTACGATGCAAATGCACCTGCCATTCTTATTTATCCTCCTCAATATCCTGCAATTGTTATGGCAAAAGACACAGAATATCAAAATATTACCGTAGACTATTTTAACAATCAACTTATAAGCAGCGATGGAAATTTAAAACTAAATATCGCCCCATCTACTGAGGTAATTCTTACAAATGACCAGCCTTTTAACAGATACGCTGGAAATAGAAATCTAATTGTTGTCTATGGACCTACAACCATGAGCATACCTGCTCAAACTACTCCATATAAAATCATTGTTCTTTGCTAAATCAAGATATGCTATCCTTTTGCTTATTTTATGCACTGTTGTATCTGCAAAATTTCATCTGCTTTTCAGTGCTTTTTATTGCGAAATTATCAAAACTCAATTGCTGAATACAATATTTACAACTAAAATGGTTTCTGCTAAATTGTATCAAAAATGTGTTTAGCCTAATTATCTCAAATAAGAACTATAATATTGATACAATGGAAAGTCATTGATTTCAGGGGCTTTTGGTGTTTTTGCAGAATTTATAATAGAAATTTTTAAGGTTTAAAGCTTAAATTTATAGATTTTTATATTGGATGTGCACAACCTTATGGATTTTTGATTAAGGGTGTGCATTTTTAGCTTGGGGTGTGCACTATTTAGCAGTATTATTTTAGGTGATTTTATATGTTTCCAAATACCCCTCACATTAAGACAAGTTATATGGTTAAAGGGAAACACACGCAAAGCCTTGAAAATACAGGGGGTATGTATTGGAAAAAGTGAATATATTCCCACACACAGGGCACGTGGAGACGGTAGTAAGGCTTAAAAGGAAACACAGCTAGAGGTCTTGGCATAGCCTGGGTTAGATAATGAGTAAAATTGGATATGTTTCTTAATACGGGGTTAGGAAACAGGGATAAAAAGAAAATATGATTTGGGAAAGCCCTTGCGTGTTAGTAATGCACTTGAGGGCTTTTTTACATATAAAAAATGGATATGATATGTATTTATATAAAATAACTTATGATAAATGTAATGAAGGATATTTTAAAACATACCTAAATGGAGAAAAAAGCAAATTGCATTATTTGATATATGAATTTATTACAGGAGAGAAAGTAGATACTTCAAAATATGAAATAGACCATTTTAATTCAAATCCAAGAGATAATACTTTTAATAATTTATTTAAAATAGATAAAGATTTACATGATATAAAGTTAAAATCTATAGAACAATTTGTATTTCCTTATACAATAGATTTAAAAATGAATGATACTAAAAATAGATTTATAATAGTTTTAACTGATTTAGGTGTAAGATATGATAGAACTAAAAATGACAGAGAATAAATTTGATGAGTGTAAAAAAATCTATGAATGTCACAATTATTTAACTGGTAATCAGAGTAAAGGTAGGTTTAGTAGTAATAGTTGTTTCCTAAATTTTGATATATTCAATAAAAATGATGAGGAACTATTATACAATTTATTTATTAAATTCATTGATTATTAAGCAAAAAAGCGGTACGTTGATATTTTAAAATTGTAAAAATGAAGGTCAAAAATATCAAATATTCATAAATGGATGTGTTCTATACATAGATTCGTGTTATTGTACCGATTACGATAAAAACGCACTAAAAATGTTTATGCGTGGCGTGGTTATGCGGTTTATTATTGTCATACATAAAATATTTAAATTATTAGATGAGTTTGAAAGGGAACAAAATGAATTTAAAATGGGCTTATGAGAAATAAAATTGAAGATAATTTAAAACATAAACCAAGAATTAATTTAGAATACTTAAAGGCATACAAATTTATAAATTAGTACAGAAGCATCTACTTTGAAATGTAGGTGCTTTTTATATTGATTTTAAGACACTTAAAAAAGTCAAGACATAAAAAATTCACAATAAAAATTTTTAACATGCCTTAGAATGGACGCATGGAAGTTTTGAAGGTATACACCTATAACACATAATATCATTCATAAGTAAATAAAATCCATCTTTTAGTTCTATCAAAATCTGAATTATTAATAAAATAATTTGAAAAATATTATGCAATATTGAAAAAATTATTAGTGGAAATAATGCATAATATCCTTACCATATTATTGACAATATTACATTATATGGTAAAATAGTAATTGGTATTATAAAAGGAGTAGTTGTGTTGAGAAATACTTAATAAATTCATATAGTTATAAAATTGTGCAAGCAGTTTTACAACTATAAGATAATTTAACTATATAAGGAGGAATTAAAAATGAACAAAAAACTTATAACATTAGTAACTTCATTAGCTATTTTAACAGCTAACGCACCTGTATTTGCGAGTTCAAATGCAGATTTAAAACCATCTGAACAAAAATCTATTACTACTGGTACAAAAATAACAAAACCAACAACAGTAAATGAATTTTTAAATAGTGATGTTGGTAAACAATTCCATGCAACTGTAATTAAAGAAATTCCTGAAAATGTTAAAGTTATGCATTTCAATACTTATGATGAAGCATATAATTTCATGAAATCTATTGGAAAAGAATTTGATTCAAAATTTATTAAAGCATCACCTAATAAATCAGCATCAGTTATAAGAGGAATAGGAGAAGGAGTGGATTACTATCAAGTTGCATTTGCTAACTTGCCATCTTATGGGGTGGGTACTACATCAGGTACTGTAAAATGGAATGTTCCAGGTGCTTCAGCACAAGTAGTAACGTCTGGACATTATTTTAACTATTCAAATGGTAGCGTAACAGATTCATCTAGAGGCTCATATATTTCCGGTGCAGGCATTGCTAACTGGCAAGAATATTATAGTGGTCTAACTCATCCATCAAGCAACGCATGGAATAGCACGATAAAAGGCAGATGTGGATATTTTATTAGTGTTGGTGGTCAGAATATAGGAATGAGTAATAGAGTAGAATTGACCTGTATATGTAAATAATTTGATTTTATATGTAATGTAATATATACTAATAGCCATATAAATATTTATATGGCTATTATTTCTATTTATGGGGGTATTATGATACGTAATAAGCTTTTTCAATTAAGTTTACTTATAGAATTAATATTAACTTTTTTTATAAATGCAAGAATGGTACAGGAAACTTCAATAATTAGATATAAATATGGTTTCCCATTTAGGTATTTAAATATATATTTAAAAGAAAATGTAGATTCACATTTGATTAACGTTCTATTTACAGGAAATAATGGTATAAATATAGGTATAATACCATTGATTGGTGATATTATAATAATTTATATATTAATATATTTTGTAAGTTTTATAATAGAAAAGAAAAAGTAGTATAAAAACATTACTTGATAGTTATGGAACTATTTATTATATGAAATGTATGCCTAAAAAGTGGTCTGTGTTTTATTTTAAATTAGTTGTAATGTAAAGTAATGCAATATTTAGAGAGAATTGCATTGTATAAATCAAAATGATTAAAAGATATTTTAGTTTCATAAAATCACCTCCTTGTATTTATTATGGTGTTTTATCTTAATAGTTGGATATCTAAATATTATGTCTATATGGAATTTGGCTAAGTCTAAGAATTATGAAACAGATAAATATGATATGGGAGTTAATCTAGATATTGCAGATAAACCTAGTGATGAGATGCTAAATAAGATTATTTCACTGCCTGAAGTTAAAGATAACTTAGTTAAAAGACAAGTACGTACCGTAACTTATGTAACATCAGAGCAGGAGTCAGATGTTTTTGCTAAATTGGGAGGGTTTGATGAAGTAAATACAATGAAATATCCTGTATTAAATGAAAATGGAAAGCATAGAATTATATCAAAATTAGTTGGATTAAGTGATGAAGCCTTTAAAAAATACTGTAGAGAAACTGGTATTGATTTTCAAAAATACTATAAAAATAATGTGCCTGTAGGAATATTATTAGATAGTACTTATCACACATTAAAGAATTCAAAAGATGTAAGAAAAATACCTTTATTAAATATAAAAAAAGGGGATAATTTAGTTTTAAATGAAAAAATAGAAAAAGATATGAATGGAAATTATAAGTTTAATGCTAAAGTAGGAGATGTTACAGAGATTTCTCCAGGGGATTTACAAAGGAATAGATACAGCATAGCTTATATAGTTCCTATGAAAATTTATAAAAAAATAGTTAGTAACTTTATGCAAGAGCGTATCCTTGAATACAATAGTATGTCAATTGATTTAGTGTTAAAAAATAAGGCTGATAGCCTAAGGATAAAGAAAAAAATAAAAAAATTTGTAATTCTTATCTTGGATCTGAAGACTTTAGAATATGGACTCTATTAGAAGAAAAAAATCATGAAGAATTGGCTCAAAAATCTATAACTATTAGTGTTTTTGCTATAGCATTAATGATTGGTTTAATTGGCATTTTCAACACTTTTTCTACTATATCAAGTAATCTTAGATTGCGTAAAAGCGAATTTGCTATATTTTTAGTCATTTGATAGGAATCATAAACTGTTAGAAGAAGTAAGCAATTGAGCCGTATGAGGGAAAACTTCATGTACAGTTCTTAGTGGAGGCTAATGAAGCTTGAATTTGTTAAAAAATCACAGCGTAATTAATTTATCTGACCGGTAAGGTATGTCTTAACAAAGAGGTCAGATATTTGTGAAAAATGTAAAAGGTTCTATAGAAATTTAAGATATTAAACAAAGAAAAGAAGCTTTTGATAAGCAAACATTATCAGCTGTAGCTTGGCTAATAGGAAATAATGTTGATATTAGTTGCTTTGAATTAAGTCCTATTAAAATAGAG
>CAZKOJ010000052.1:0-25088 GCA_964554365.1 uncultured Clostridium sp.
GAAAATGCTTCATTGAAAATAAAACTAGTGAACTGGAAGAGAAACCTAAGTAACCATATCCTGTTTTTGCAATGAAAGATTATGAAAAACTTTTTGAGTATAAAGAAATCTGGAGAAGAAATGGAAGAAGCTATACATTAAGACCACAGCAGAGGGATGCATCAAAATTTATAAGAGAAGGACTAGAAAAAGACAAAATTACAATAATGGAAGCACCAACTGGACTTGGAAAAAGCATGGCTTATTTGCTTCCTGCTTCCATATATACATATATTAAAGAAGAAAAAGTTATTATATCTACTAACACGAAGGGATTACAAAATCAGCTGGTAGAGAAGGATATTCCTAATCTTTTAGAAGCATTAAATTTAAAAAGATATGTAAACTATACTTTAATAAAAGGGAAAAGTAATTATCTCTGTTTTGAAAGATTTGGGGATATAGAATATCCTAGTGATATGAAAACTCTTATTGGCTATGTTTATTTAAAAAGACTCATAATAGAAAAGGGCATTGGAGAAGTAGAGGAAATAAACCCTGTTATAATAGAAAAGTTTAATTTAGATTTCTTGATAAATCAGTGTAATTGCGACTCAGAACTTTGCGATGTGGGAGTCTGTAAGTATAAAGATCAGTGCTATTATGCAGCAAGGGTTGAAGCACTAAAGGAATCCCAGCTTATTGTTGTAAATCATTCCTTATTATTAAAGTGGCCCTATAAAAGTATTGTTCCTCTTGAAAATATTGTGGTGGACGAAGCACATAATCTCACTCAGGAAGTATATGATGCTTTTGAAAGTAATTTGGTTTCTTATGAGTTTGAAAGATATCTAAAAGAGATATATAATAGCGCAGAAAAAAGTGGATACCTATATTATTTATCAAGAAGAACTAAAAAGGACACTTTGCCTTTAAGCGACATAGAGTCATGGATAGAGCAGTGCATAAATCAAATGGCAAATATTAAAGCTGCCTTTGAAAACTATGTTTTTACCAGTGGGATAAGCAAGGATTACAATATCAAGGAACATTTAAATAAAAACAATCCTAAGATAGCAGACATAATAAAATATTTAGAATATCTTAAAGAGAATTTAGACAGCTTAAATATAAATTTAGAGAAGGCAGTTTCTGTTTTAAAAGATATATCTACTCTCCAAAAAGATAAAAGGCTTAAAATATTAATAGAAAAAGTTGAAGGTATAAATGGTTATAGTAGACTCTTAGAGGATGTAATAACTCAAAACGAAGAAGGATATTGTTTTTACTTTGAAGTAGATAAATTCTTTAGATGGTGGAAGATATCCAGTATTCCTTTAGATGTATCAGGTGCTTTTTATGAAAAAGTTCTAAGTAGCGCTAAGAGCTGCCTTTTTGTATCTGCAACTTTAAATTCAGATAATGGCTACAATAATTTAAAAAATACCTTGGGAATAAATATTGCAAAGTCCCAGAATAAAGAAATAGTAGAAGTTCCTCCTATAAAACCTGTGTTTGACTATAAAGGTAAGAGTGCAATCTATGCTATAGAGAATATTGATCCTAATGATATAGATACTTTTTCAGAAGAAATGAAAAAATTTGTTATTAAGCTTTTATCTAATGTTGAAGGTAATATTATTATTCTCTTTACCAGTAGAAAAAGGCTCGATGCCTTTAAGGAAGAGGCTTCAGAAAATTTAAAGGCTTTAGGGGTAAATGTTGTAGATGGTAAAAAGGATATAGAAAAACTGAAATCTAGAGAGGAAAGATATATTTTACTAGGATCAAAGGGATATTTTGAAGGAATAGATATTCCAGGAGATACTATGACCACAGTAATTTTAGATAAGGTGCCGAATATCAATAGTAAAGAGCCCTTTTATAAATCTTTAATAGAGAATCAAGTTGAAAGAGGGAAAAACTATTGGCAATCTTATGCAAAGGTGAATTTTCCAATTGTATCCATAGATTTAAAGCAGATTTACGGAAGAATTATAAGAACTGAATATGATTATGGTGCCTTATTTATTATGAGTAAATTTGATAGTAATAACCCAACAGTAAAAAAGATTGAAAGTCAGCTTCATGATGTTCCTATTATAAGAAAAGATGGATATGAAATCTTTAGAGATTTAAAAATGAGGGTGGCAAGGTGGAAACAAATAAACCTTTATAAGATAATGAAGGAAGTTAAGCATTCTTTGAAAAATGCTATTTCAGAAAAAAAGATGATTCAGAAAAATATGCTACTTACGGAAATTGAGAAGCTCATAAATGAATTAATGTCATTAGAATATAGCAAAAGAAATTTGAAGTACGATGTAAATATTTATTTAGTTGAGGGAGTAAACATTTATATTAATGGTAAAGCATTAATATTAAATGCAGCAAATAGGGCTAAAATAACTCAGTATTTTAACGATATTATTTACAAGTAAGTTCAAGCTTTTATATATCACACAACTGTTAGATTTGATACGGAATATTGACATAAAGTTAAATTAAAGGTATTTTGACTTTTTTATAGGAATGTAATAATTAAACTTTTGGCTGTGTTTATCTATAGTATATGATATGCTAATATCTGTAATGGGAACTTCGAATCAAGATAATAATAAATGTGGAGGATTTATATGGGACTATTTAGAAGAAACAAGAAAAATGAAGTTAAAGAAGAAAAAAGAAAAGGTGTTTTAACCTTATATTCAGTTACTTTAGATAGTGAAAATATTTTTAATGTAATAAAAGAAGAATTTTCAGAAGTAACAAAATCAATTGAAACCATTGATGAAGGAATAAAAATCATCTTTAAAGATGCTACAGACATTGAATTTCATTTATCAGATGACATAAATCATGTAAGTGAGCAAACAAGTGGCATGGCTAATTTCTTTTCAAAAGCACCGCTTGAAAATAAAGAAGTTTTAGAACAAGCTATATTACAAATTCATATGTTTACTCGTATTATGGGAATTGGATTTGAACTTAATGATGATGAAAGAAGAACAAACTATATTGTAAACACCATATATGAAATTGCAAAAAGAACTCAAAGCTTAATTCTTTACCCTAGTATGGAATTATATACATCAGAAGGAAAATTACTTATATCTATAGAGGGAGAAACGGATTTTGAAAAATATTATCCAATAGCAAGTTCAGATTTATTAAAAAAGGAAATAAAGCCATCTTTTAAAGATGAAGAACGATATAAAAAAATCATGAAAGAATGTGATGAAAAGAAAATACCACACACAGACTTCATGTTATCTACTCAAATTATGGAAAATGAAATGGAAGTTAAAAGTGTAGAAGAAATAGCTAAGAGAGCAGTAACTGTATTTTCTTGCGCTTTATACTCAGAGTGCTTGTTAATGGAAGGGGGGTCCATAGAACTTGCAAAGGATGAATTTGAGCTGATTAACAAAAGATATGGAACTCAAAATTATCTAAGCCAAAAAGAAAAAAAGTACTTACAAATGGAAGAACTAGATAGAATTACAGCTATACAATTTTGCTGGCAATACGAAAGATGCTGTGTATTATTGTGGGCCCTTGGACTTGTAGAATTAAACCCACCAACTGAAATTTGCAATGTCCGTGAAATTGCTCAAGTTATAAGAAACTACAATTCTTTAGAGGAGTTAATAAAAGCTGCTAATGTTAGGAGTAATGAGGAATTACTCCATATGCATACAAGAATTTTATATTACAACTGGGCGTGTGTAGATTCAAGAGTAAAAGGTGAAGAAGCACCAGCAAATTTAGATTCAGGAGTAGTACAAGAACAGCATTTTGCTCTAAATTGGATTATTGGTGCTAATGGTAAATGTGATTGGGATGATGTTTGTACTAATACATAAATAAGCTGGAAAAGCTCAAGTCTCACTAAATTTGAGGCTTGAGCTTTTTATGGCATTGCATAAGTTTATGCAAGTTGTTTAGTGCAGCAGCTCCTTTTAAAATTCTGGCACTTTTTTCATTGAATTCATAAGTGTAAAATAAGTTATTATTACTTCCAGATCTGGTTCCAGGCCATTTATTTGATCTAATTTTATTAATTATTGAGGATTGGTTTTATGCTCAACATATTCTACTATAATGTTACAAACATAATAAGGCTAGGTGTAACTCTCAATTTAGAAAACTCAAAAGATTAAAAATCTGTGGAAATTAGCGAATGAATTTTGGTTAAATATGTTATAATTGTAAGGAAAAATAAAATACAAGCTGAAGATAATCAAATTAAGCAAATTGTATAATGTTGATTTAAAGGTGGAGAAATAATGAAGGATAAAGCAATTGCATATTTAGTAAAAAAGGGATGATCTATGAGCCGAAAGGAGTGTATTAATATGACTAACTGGGCTGCAACAACAGATGAAAGTAAAAAAAGATGGGACAAAAATGCTGACTTTTGGGATAAGAGAATGGGAGAGCATAGCAATAGATTTCATAGAGAAATTATTAGACCATCAACAGAAGAATTACTAGAAGTAAGTGGAGGAGAAGAAATATTAGATATTGCATGTGGTAATGGTAATTTTTCAAAAAGATTGATTGATTTAGGAGCCAAAGTAACTGCATTTGATTATAGTGATAATTTAATCGAAAATGCTAAAAAAAGATGTTCTTTATATTTAGATAAAATTAAATTTAAAGTAATAGATGCAACAAACTATAGTGAGCTTATTGAATTAGGGTTAGAATGTTTTGATAAAGCTGTAGCTAATATGGCTCTAATGGATATTGCTGATATTAATCCATTGTTTAACGCAGTTTATAAATTATTGAAGTCAAAAGGAATATTTGTATTTTCTATTATGCATCCATGTTTTCAATCTCCTAAAATGAGAAAAATTGTTGAAACAGAGGATTTAGGTGAAAGGGTAGAGACTAGAAATTCCATTCAAATCTTTAATTATATAAATCCTCAATGCTACGAAGGTAATGCAATAGTAGGACAACCAATTCCACAATTATATTATCATAGACCACTATCAGAATTACTTGAACAAAGTTTTAAAGCTGGTTTTGTAGTTAATGGTGTTAAAGAACCTGTGTTCAGCACAGATGAAATGGAGTGGAGTGAAATACCACCTGTAATTATTATTAGGTTACAAAAATATTAATGCTCATATAATAATGACACTTGGCATTAATTTTATAACTTAAATAACAACTTCTTTTATTATCTAAGTTCTGTGAGGTGAGACCAATATCTCTTAGGCATATAACGGTTACGAAGTCTAGGATTTTCACGTTCTTTTATATTAACAGAGTTATAAAAAGTTTTCCAAAGAGCTTCAAATTCACCATCTGATGAGGTGAAAACTTTGAAATCTTCTCTTTTTAAGTCAGTTATAATAAATGACTCTTTGTTATATATAATTGCCAGCTCTCTTTTTAAATCATGAATTATAAAGTTTTGATCAGAAAATCTTCTCGTAAAATGATTAAGTATTAATGGTAAAATATTATGATCAGGTTCTATAGAGGCATAAAAACTTAATGGTGCTACCTCCTTAAATCTTACAAATCCAGTGAACATATGAGCTTCATGAGTAACTTTTTTAGTGTATTTATCAACTAAAATTATAATATCATTATTCTTAGCTAAATTAATATTTGAACCATATTTATAGCAAAGTTTAAGATATTTTAAAGCAATAGAACTAGAATCTGGAATGTCACAAAGATATAAGTAGTAGACATTTGCTAAAACTTCACTATTAAGTTTTTCTACAATGCTTTTATAAACTCTATCAAATTTATCATATTCAGTTGAAATGTCTGAAACCTCATTAAGAAATGAGGCAATATAATCTCTGGATTTTGTTATGATACAATCTTCTTTGCAGCTATAAGCATAAAAAATAGCAGTAAGTAAGCCTTCAAAAGTATTATCATATATATATTCTTTCAAAATAAAACACTCCTATAGTTCACCTGTAATTGAGGTGGATTTATCATTTAATAAAAGCAATTTACTATTTGAAGAATTTTTAGGCGCAATTAAATTACTTATATTATTATCAAAAAAGCTTAATTGCTCTACACCTTCATCTATTGAATTTAAGTCAAATCTAGGAGTAAGAGCTTTTCTAATACGCAGATCATCAAAGGCTACAGCTCCATAATATTTACCTTTGCAAGTGATGAAATATTGGGCTCTTTTCAGAACTATGCCAAGTTTTTTTAGATCAGAAAAGTCTAATGAACTAATTCTACGAGCGCTTACTATTTTATGTGCACCACGTATACCAATTCCAGGGATTCTTATAAGAGTGTTATAAGGAGCCTTATTTATTTCAACAGGAAATAGATGGATATTATTTAAAGCATAGGTTGTTTTAGGATCAAAGTTAATATCAAAATTAGGATTCTTTTCATTTAATAATTCATCTGCTTTAAATCCATAAACTCTTAGCAGCCAATCACCTTGATATAGTCTATGTTCTCTGAAAGTAGGGGGAGTTTTAATGTCAGGAAGATTCCTACTACTGTTAACAGGAACATATGCTGAATAGTAAACTCTTCTTAAATCAAACTTGTTATATAAGTTTTCTGTTAGGTTTAGGATATTTAAATCGCTTTCTTTTGTAGCTCCAACAATAAGCTGAGTACTTTGGCCGCCAGGAACAAATATAGGTGAATTTTTGTATTTCCTGCGTTCATACTTATTTACAATAATATTATTTTTAATATCACCCATAGGTTTTAAAATATCATCTTTATTTTTTTCAGGTGCTAATAATTTAAGGGATTTTGATGAAGGCAGTTCTATATTTACACTCATTCTATCTACAAGGGAACCAGCCCTTTTTATAAGGTCTTTATCAGCTCCAGGAATTGCTTTTAGATGAATATAACCTCTGAAGTTATGTTCATTTCTTAATTTGTCAGCAACTATTGTAAGAAGTTCCATGGTGAAATTAGCACTCTTAATAATTGAAGAGCTTAGGAATAAGCCTTCTATATAATTACGCCTATAAAAATTCATAGTTAAATTCACAACTTCATCAGCAGTAAAGGAAGCTCTCTCAATATCATTAGATCTTCTATTAATACAGTATGAACAATCATACATGCAATAATTTGTTAAAAGTATTTTAAGTAGGGATATACATCGTCCGTCTGGAGTAAAGCTGTGACATATACCACTTTGATGAACTGAACCAATACTACCTTTCTTTGAACTTCTATTTGAACCAGAAGATGAACAAGATACATCATATTTAGCTGCAGAGGATAAAATTCTTAACTTTTCATCTATTTCCATACTTCATCACCAATCTTTGTATTTTTATTAAATTAAGTATAACTCATTTTTTATAAAAGAACAAGTGTTCGGTAATGAAAATTAGATTGTCAGGTTAAATTAGTAAAAAACAATCCTATTGTATACTTGAGGTGTTTTGCATAAAAACTCCATAAGAGGTGGTTACTATTCCTTATACTTATATATGCATAAGCCATAACAGTGCTTTACTAAATCTTTGAGAAACTTCAGTGAAATGACCACCATTATTCCATTCTAGTATTATGTTTTCTGTGGATATAAGCTGTTTTGACAATATAGAAAAAGTCTTTTGAGTACAATCTCCAACTTTAGCCATACGTTGATTTCGACTGCGTTCTTCACTCTTGCCAAGAGAAAGGTATACTTTTGCAGCAGCATTTATAGGAGAATTGGAACTTATGAATTCAATCCATCTATCATACCATAATGAACCAGAGAGACTCCCTATTTTGCCAAAGATTCCAAACAGGTAAAGGCTGTATAAAGTTGCAAGACCACCTAAGGAATAGCCGATTAGTATAGTATTTTCAGGTTCAGTTTTTGTTTTGTAGTGTGCATCTATGAAAGGTTTGATACTCTTAGTAAGAGTATTGAGATATTCATATGCACATCCACTAAAGTCTTCACTGTTTTTTGTTAAAGCTGGTGCAGACCATGGAGAAAAATCACGATTCCAATTTTTTGATTCAATACCTATAAGTATAAAAGCACTGCAGTCTACATCAAAATGAGATTCTATAGAATTTATTATTTCTTCCATATTATTATCTCCATTCATATATACAACAGGATAATTAACATCAAGTATATTGTAGTTAGGTGGAAGGTATAGTGAACAATGATGCTCACTTATATTTAAACTCTGTATAGTTCCGTTCATATCTTCACTCCTTAGAATATTTAAATTGATAATTATTAATTTACAGCAAATTATGGAGAAGTACAAATTTTTATCCGATGGCTACCATCCGTAACACTCCCATCACACACAGCGAAAGCGACTATCACCAAATCAAAGATTTGGGATATCTGCTTTTCTTTAAGGTGGGAGATATTAGAACTCTTGAACATCAGCGATTTAGAGTTCTTATGCTGTGCATAACGGCTGATACGCCACTGGATAAGTTCTTCTAAGGCTCAGATGGGTTAAATGCCTAAATGGCATTTAACGAGCTTCTGCTCTGGGAAGAGGTATTCCTCACAAGCGAACTCCACCTGAGTTTAAGAATCACTTGATTAATTGTAATTTATATGTCTGTTTTATTTGCATTACTATAATATTTGCGATTAACAAATTGTTTTTTTGTTTGGTACACCTTGCACTCTAGGGGTAGTTACAGAAACTGGAAATTTATCTTTGCTTAAAGGTTTAATTTTGAGGCTTATAGGTATGTGGATTAGGATTTGTTATCCCATACGTAATAACCATAATTTACAAGAATTTTAGTTTTTTGTAGAAATATATATAATAATTAAATGGTAGTATATCTGGAGTAATGATAAGGCAAACGCATATAAAATTTTGGGCGTTAGCCCTTTTATTTTAGGCTATTATCAATTATACTTTCAATGTAAAGCAAAAAAAGAGAGGAAGATTATTATTAAACCAGACATGTTTGATATAGAAAGTAAAATATTTGATGCATTTAATGAGGTCAAGACCCAAGAGGAGATAACAAAAGGCATAAATTTATAGACATTATAAGAATAGCTTTATGTGCTATAACTAGTGGTGCAGAATCTTATAATGGTATTGAGGAATTTGCAGAAGCAAGTGAAGAATGGCTAAAAAAGTATTTTGAACTTCCAAATGGGATTCCTTCACATGATACATTTAACAGGATAAGTGGGTGTTGAATTTACAGAATATTAAAACGAAGTTTCGATAATAGAATTTATTTTACATATTTTTTAAAAAATACATCTTTATATTGAAAAAATACAATATAAAGATGCGTTTGCCCTGGATATGGATTGAGTTAAGACTTAATTGCATTTTTATGAGACAAATGCAAGTTATAAAGTTAAATTATATTTTGGAGGAATAATGATGGAAACAATAAAAGTAATAGAAGAGCGAAGAAGCATACGAAAATTTCAAAATAAAATGATACCGAAAGAAATAATAGAAAAATTATTAGGATTAGCAACTAAGGCACCTTCAGGCAAAAATCGTCAACCGTGGAGATTTGCTGTTCTGCAGGATAAGAAGAAAGACGAGTTAGTAAATGTCATGACTGATGTTGTAAGTTTTCATAAGAAACAAAGTGCAGATATTGGAAGTTGTGAGTTAAGTATTAAATCAATTAATGAAGCACCAATAGTAATCTTAGTGTTCAATGCATTTTCTAATATTGAAGAAGACTATAATCATTATAGATTACTTACCGATACTCAATCAATAGGTGCTGCAGTGCAAACAATGATTTTAGCTGCACAGGATTTTGGATTAGGCACTCTTTGGATTTGTGATATTTTTTATTGTGATAATGAAATATGTTCTTGGTTAAACCGCAAAGATGAACTTGTGGCAGCTATAGCTATAGGATATCCAAACCAATCTCCATATCCACGTCCACGTAAGTCTGTGAAAGAAGTTACAGAATGGATGTATTAGGAAAGTTAGAGCTAATACATAAAAAGTTAAATTATTTTATACTTTTAATTATTCTGTAGATAAAATGAAAAGAAAGATATATAATTATAATGACAATATTTGGTATGAGAGGAGGGCATTCCTATGAACAAGAAATATAAAATAGCAACTTTAATTTTTGCAATTAGCTTAATCTTACCGACTTGTGTCCATGCTAAAGAATTTGAAAAACAGGATAATGTGGCAAGTGATAAGTCGTGGTCTATAAAATTTAGTAACGCGCTTGATACTGAGACATTAGATAAAAATATAAATATAACAGACAGTAAAGGAAATGTGTTTGATACCATTGTGAATATAAGTGATGATAAAAAAGTAATTACATTAACACCTAGAAAATCATATATCCCAAATGAAATGTATACTTTAAATGTAAATGAAAGTATTAAATCAGTTAAAGGCAAAGCATTGGAAGAAAATTCAATTAAAAAGTTTACAGTTTCTAATAAATATAATATAAATGCTGAAAATGAAAAAATCATAAAAGAATTTCGTTCTCATCATGGTTATACAAATGATGAATTGAAGAATATGAAAATCAAATATTTAGGAAATATTGAAGGCTATTTTATTTATTACGTTCCCTTAAAAAAATCATTTGACTGTGGCAATGATTATGAAGCAAAAGGATATGTATTTTCATCAGTAAGCATGACAAGAATTATTGGCATTAACAATGGAGAATTATATACATTAGGAAACATGATATTTGAAACATCATTAAGAGAACATGTAGGAGAGGTACACAATTTATTATTAGATGAATTTAAAGACCTAAATAAAATAGGTTCAGAAAACTAAAAATCACTTTATAGAGAAAACAGTAAGGTTATATTTCCATATTAGTTTTTGCTATTTCACGGAACTAAGCAAGCGAAGGGAATGATGGTTTTTATGTTAATGAATAAGAAACAAATATATATTATTTTTTCCCTTATATTTATAGCTATAGGAAGTTGTATTATTTTTAAGATATCTTTATGTTATGGCTTTTTACTAAGTATAATCTTATGTTTAGTTTTTTCAGTAAAAAGTGGATTTAAACTAGTTGATTTATTAAACGTAATGAAAAAACAAGTTCTTGAATGCAAAAGCTTATTTGTTTTAATATTATTGATTGGAGCTACAATATCTATATGGATGTCTTCGGGGATTATCCCAACCATGATATATTATGGATTTGATTATATGAAAGGAATGAATTTTTTATTTGCAACCTTTATATTTACATCAATTACTTCAGTGTTTATGGGAACTTCTATTGGAACCATGAGTACAGTTGGCGTTGTGTTTTTAGCATTAGGAAAAGTTTTTAATATTCCAAGTAACATTGTTTTAGGTACTATAATTTCTGGT
Source organism: uncultured Clostridium sp. (assembly GCA_964554365.1). GTDB lineage: Bacteria > Bacillota > Clostridia > Clostridiales > Clostridiaceae > Clostridium_AM. The sequence goes on from CAZKOJ010000052.1 coordinate 11,298, forward strand.
GCATTTATAGCTGATAAGATATCTCCAATTTCAGGATTATTTAACCTCACATTAGAAACAATAAAGGTACCATATAAAGCAACAGTTAAGTCAATGTTTAAAACTTTATTGCCAGTTTATTTACTATGTGGAATTATATATTTTTATATAGGGACTAAATACAAAATAAATATTGAAAATTCTAACTTAGATTATTTAAGAGTAATGATAGGAAAAAACTTTTTTATTTCACCTATTTTACTAGTTTTACCTATAAGCATTATAATTATGTGCTTTTTAGGAGTAAAAACACTTAAATCCATAGCTATTGGCTTGATTGGTGGAATAGTTGTTAGCTTTTCAATACAAAAATTAGATTTTATTCATATTGTTTCTTCAATGTTTATGGGGTATAATGCAGCAACTCAGTCCACAGATTTAAATAAAATACTGGTTAGTGGTGGCATTACCTCAATGATTGAGGTTGTGTTAATAATAGTTGAAGCAATTGCTTTAAGCAGCCTTTGGGAAGCAACCGGAATTATAAAACCTATAATTAATAATGTAATTGAAAAAGTGAACTCTAAAGGGGACTTGATTTTAAAAACTGGTCTTATCAGTAGTTTATTAACTATAATAACTTGTGATCAGAGCGTAGGAATAATACTACCTGGTAGATTACTCAAAGATAAATATAATGAATTAAATGTTAATAATACTATTTTAGCTAGAACCATATCAGATACTGGAACTATAATTGCTCCTTTAATACCTTGGAATGTAAATGTATTGTTTATTTCTGCAATTACTGGTGTGTATACAATTAACTATATTCCATATGCAATACTGTGCTATATATTTCCTTTATTTACTTGTTTAGTGGGATATTTATATAAGGTATCTTCAAAAAAAAATAGAAGCAAAAGTAAAAATAATATTAAGGTATAAGTAATTATTTAAAAAATTAACAACCTGCTTAGTTACGTTTTAAACATATTGATGAAGATTCTAATTTTATTAGAGTCTTTTTATTTGATATTTTTAATAATATAAACTATATATAGTTTATTCACACATATAATTTATACAATATATGATAATAATGTTTTAAATGTATGAAATTTTTTGGTAGAATTAATAAAGTAAGTTATAATAAAATATCAAGTGATTCTTAGGTTCAGGTGGAGTTTGATTATAAGGAATGCTAGCGATCGGATAAAACAACCATAGTGAAACTTTATTAACATGAAAGCTATATATTACAAATAGATTTGAGGAGATTAAATAATGATAGGTGTAACTAAATTATTATGTGAATCAGAAAATTTTGGCGATGGACTTCGCTACGTTAAAGGAGCAGCTGAGGAGAAATTTGGTGTAAGCCCGGGAAGAGGCCCTGTTGTAGTATGGAATTGCACAAAAACTTGTAATCTAAAATGTGTACATTGTTATGCAGATTCAGATAACAAGCAGTATGAAGGAGAATTGAATCTGCAAGAAGCTAAGAATTTTATTCAGGATTTAGGAGAATTTAAGGTTCCTGTAATACTTTTTTCTGGTGGGGAGCCATTACTTAGGAAAAATTTATTTGATATATTGGATTGTACTGGTAAATATAATATAAGAAGTACTATATCTACAAATGGAACTCTTTTACATAAAGATATATGTAAAACGTTAAAAGAGCGAAAGGTAGGATATGTAGGAGTAAGTTTAGATGGTATTGGTTCTAACCATGACGAGTTTAGAAGAACTAAAGGTGCTTTTGAAGATGCTTTAAAGGGAATTCGTAACTGTGTAGACATAGGACAAAAGGTTGGATTGAGGTTTACAATTAATAAGCATAATTACAATCAATTAGAAGATATTTTTAAACTAATAAAAGAAGAAAAAATACCAAGAGTTTGTTTTTATCATTTAGTTTATTCAGGAAGAGCTACTGAAATGATGAAAAATGATATCAGTAAGGAAGAAAGCAGAGCAGCTATGGATTTGATTATGGAAAAAGCCATAGAATTTGGACCAAAGGTAGAAATACTAACTGTGGACAATCATGCAGATGCTATTTATCTGTATATGCAAGCTCAAAAAAAGTATCCTCAAATGGTAGATAGAATTTTAAATTTGATAAAGACTAATGGAGGAAACAGATCAGGCATGGCTTTTGCCAATGTGGATTTTCAAGGAAATGTCCACGCAGATCAGTTTACTTGGCAGCACACTTTTGGAAATGTAAGAGATGAAAAGTTTAGCGAAATTTGGAAAAAAGGAACTCATCCAATTTTGAATGGTTTGAGGGATAGGAAGCCTTTATTAAAAGGACGTTGCAAAGAGTGCAAGTGGTTAAATATGTGTAATGGAAACTTCAGGAGTAGAGCAGAGGCTGTAACTGGAGATTTTTGGGCTTCTGACCCTGCATGTTACCTTACTGATGAAGAAATTGGAGTAGAGGAAGGTATTGGGTTGATTTGATCAAGTGAATCTTAGTTGAAAAGTTCACAGAGGACTGTACACACCAGTTTTAGAAGCGTGAGTATTAGGGTTAGCAGCCATTGGATAAATATTGGAGGTTATATAATTATGATGATTGTATCATGGAATTCTACTAATAAATGCAATATGTATTGCAGCCACTGCTATAGAGATTCAGGAAAAGAACAAAAAGAAGAGTTAAATACAGAAGAAGGTAAAAGGCTTTTGGAGGAAATTGCAAAATCAGGTTTTAAAATGATGATTTTTTCTGGTGGAGAACCTTTGATGAGAAAAGATATTTTTGAACTTATAGAGCATGCTTCAAAACTAGGGCTAATACCAGTTTTGGGGAGTAATGGTACACTCATTACATTAGAAATGGCTAAAAAACTAAAGGCAGCAGGAGCAAAATCTGTAGGTATAAGTTTGGATAGCTTAAATGAAGAAAAACATAATAATTTTAGGGGCTATGAAAATGCATGGAAAGATACAGTACAGGGAATGAAAAATTGTAAAGAAGTAGGGCTTAAATTTCAAATTCACAGTACAGTTATGAATTGGAATAAGGAAGAAATACTAAATATCACAGATTTTGCAGTAGAAATAGGAGCATCAGCCCATCATATTTTCTTTTTAGTTCCTACAGGAAGAGGAGCTGAAATTGAACAACAATCGTTAGGTGCCAAAGAGTATGAAGAATTGTTAACTAATATAATGAAAAAACAGCAGCAAGTTAATATTGAGTTAAAGCCTACCTGTGCACCTCAATTTACTAGAATTGCAGAAAATTTAGGTGTGAAGACTAGATTTAAAAGAGGCTGTTTAGCGGGTATAAGCTATTGCATAGTAAGCCCAAAAGGAGATGTTCAACCTTGTGCTTATTTAATGGAAGTAGCAGGAAATGTAAGACAGACACCTTTTAATGAAATTTGGACTAATAGTACAATATTTAAAACTTTAAGGACTTTAGATTATAAGGGAAGTTGCGGTGCTTGTAAATATAAACAAAGCTGTGGTGGATGTAGGGCTAGAGCAGCTTATTACAATAATGGAGATTATATGTCAGAAGAAACTTTATGTATAATGAATAATAAAACTTCTCATTGAGGTGAAATAATGGATGAAATAGATAAAAAATTATTGAATTTGGTGCAAGAAGGGTTACCATTAGAATCTAGACCTTTTTTAACATTGGCCAAGCAAATTGGAATTGCAGAAGAAGAAGTAATTCAAAGAGTTAATGAATTGAAGGAAAATGGATATATTCGTAGATTAGGTGGAATTTTTGATTCTAAAAAATTAGGATATGCAAGTACTCTATGTGCTATAAATGTACCAGAGCAAGATATAGAGAACATAGCAAAAATAATTAACAGTTATGATGAAATAACTCATAATTATATAAGAAATCATGAATATAATATGTGGTTTACTATTATTGCTTCTTCCGAAACCAGAGTTAAGGAAATTATAGACAGTGTTAAAGATAAAACAGAAATTAATAGTATAATAACCTTGCCCGTAATTAAGCTTTTTAAAATAAAAGTAGCTTTGGATATGATGAGGAGGTAATGCATGTTAAGTTCTTTAGATAAATGCATAATTAAAAAGCTTCAAGAAGATATTTCTATAGCAGCACAACCTTATAAATTAATAGCTGATGAAATAGGTATAACTGAAGAAGAATTATTAAATAAAATAAAAGATTTTCAAAATAAAGGGATATTACGTAGAATTGGAGGAATTATATACCATCGGGAATTGGGATTTAAATATAATGCTATGGTTGTTTGGGTAGTGCCAGAAGATAACATTGATGATGTTGGGAAAGCTATGAGCTGTTTTAAAGAAGTAACTCATTGTTATCAGCGTCCTGTGTTTAATAAGTGGCCTTATAATATTTTCACTATGGTTCATGGCCAAACTAAGGAGCAATGTGAAAATATCATAGCTAAAATTTCTAATACCATAAAAATTTATGATTACAAAATTTTATATAGTACCAAAGAGCTTAAGAAAAGCAGTATGAAGTATTTTAAAGAAGATGTGTAAGTTAATATATATTGCACAAATAAGGGTTCACAATTAGTATAAAGTAGCTTATGATTGAAGTATTATAGGCTGCTTTTTTACTATTTAAAGCACAAATTCATTGGCTTGAAAATTGCGTATAAAATAAACATATAATTAAGAAATGTAAAAAATAATAAATTTATTTTAAAGAGGTTTATATGAAGAAAAAGAATTTTTTTGTAATGCTGTTTATAGTTTTATTTATAGTGATATTTGTAAATAAGCTTATTGTAGATCAATATAATATCAATATTATTGAGTATTTTAATAAATCTCAAGGATTAACTAAAGATGAAAAACTATGGTTAGAGAAACACAATACAATTATATATGGAGCAGATCAAAACTCTCCACCTTTAAGATATGTTGATAGTGAAACTAATCAGTACAAAGGAATTTCTGTAGATCTCATACAAGCATTATCTATAGAGCTTGGGGTGGAAATAAAATTTAAACCTTTAGTTTTTAAAGATGCTCTAGCAAGTGTTGATAGAGGGCAAATAGATATTTGTGATATCTTTCCAAGTTATGAAAGAGGTAAAAAATATCTATTTTCAGACTCCATATATAACATAAGGGCTATTATATTAGTACCATCAGGTAATGCAAGCATAAAATCTTATGCAGATTTAAAAAATAAAAACGTTGCAGTAATAGAGGGAGATTATGCTATAGAATATTTAAATACTAATGTACCAGGAGTAAATTTTAAAGTTACCAATGACATGGAACATGCAATTAAGCTGTTAATGGCTGGAAAAGTTGATTGTGTAGTAGGGGACGAGCCAGTAGTAAGTTATTTTATAGACGCTTTAAAATACAAAGATAAGGCATATATACTAGATACTCCATTATTTGAAAAAGGTGTAGTGCTTGCAATACCAAAGTCAGAACAAAAATTGTTAAGTATAATAAACAAAGGTGTGCTTAGCATAAAAAAGAAGAAGGTAGCTGAGAAGATACAACAAAAATGGTTTGGAATATCTACCCCTATATCAAAGGATGTAATATCAAACAAAATATTGATAAATATTGGATTAGGGGCTTCCATATTTATTTTAATTTTCTATATTTTATATTATTGGAATGAAAGATTAAAAGCGGAAGTTAGACGGCAAACAGAGGCGTTATTTATAAGCAGAAATGACTTGGAAACGATTTTTGATGGGGTTACATATTTTATGGTTGTTATAGATAGAAACTACAGCATTGTAAATGCCAATAAAGCATTTTGTAATTATACAGAAGTTAGTAAAAATCGTGTTATTGGAATGAAATGTTTGGACTTTCCAGAAATATTAAGTAACCAGTGCACACAATGTTTAATTAAGGAAACTTTCATGTATGGAAATGAGAGAAAGGGAGAAATGAAGTGGGCAGATAAAATCTTTGAAATAGATACTTTTCCCCTTGGAGATAAAAATAAAAAAATAATAACAGCTTTATTAGCTATTAAGGACATTACTGAATTTAAAATAAATGAAAAAAGACTGCTTCAAGCTGATAAAATGGCAGCTGTAGGTCAGCTTGCAGCAGGAGTAGCTCACGAAATAAGGAATCCACTGGGATTAATAAGAAATTATGCTTATGTGTTAAAGAGTCAGCTTAAAGCGGAAAATGAAAAAATTGCAAAATCTATAAATGTAATTGAATCATCTGTAGATAGAGCAAGTAATATAATTAATAATCTTTTAAATTTTTCTAGAATATCTGGAGAAATAGAAGAAGAGATAGAAATGAAAGAATTTGTACAGAATATATTAAATTTAGAAGGTAAAATAATGGAAAAACAGAATATTAAAGCTGTACTGAAGTGTGAGGAAAAAATTATATGCTGTATAAATCAAGAATCCTTAAAGCATATATTAATTAATCTTATTTCTAATGCTATAGATGCAATGCAGCAAGGCGGAATACTTAAGATTCAATGTGATAAGGAAGAAGATAAAATACATTTTTTCATTATAGACACAGGCGTAGGCATTAAAAAAGAGGATTTAGACAACATATTCCATCCTTTTTTTACTACTAAGGCTCCAGGAAAAGGTACAGGCCTTGGACTTTATATTGCTTATAATGAAGTTGAAAAGTTTGGAGGGGAAATAAAAGTTGTAAGTGAAGTTAATAAGGGAACTACATTTAAACTAATATTACCTTTAGGGAGATGATAAATTTGACATTAAGTGAAAATTTTAAAATATTAATAGTTGATGATGAAGAGCAATATCAAGATGTATTTAAAATGATACTTGATGATAAAGGCTATTATTCACAAACAGCTTCGTCAGGTGAAGAGGCTCTTAAAAAACTAAAACAAGACAGCTATAATCTTGTGCTTACAGATTTAATAATGGATGGAATGGATGGAGTAGAGTTACTCCAAAAAATAAAAAAACAATTTTCAGATACTGAAGTTATAATTGTAACAGGTTATGGCACTATAGAAAATGCAGTAAGTGCTATAAAAAAAGGTGCTTTCAGCTATTTTATAAAAACCCATGATCCAGAAGAACTTCTTATTGAAATTGAGAAGTTGAGAAAGTTTCATGAATTACAAACAGACAATAGAATACTAAGAAATGAACAAGATAAAAAGACATATCTGCTTAAAACTGAAAGTAAAAAATATAAAAATATATTAGATATAATAGATAAAGCAGCTGACAGCAATGTTAGTATTTTTATTACTGGGGAATCAGGAGTTGGAAAGGAAGTTTTAGCAAGATATGTACATCAGCGTAGCAACAGAAGAAATGGACATTTTGTGGCAGTAAATTGTCAGGCTCTTTCTGAAAATCTTTTAGAATCAGAGCTTTTTGGCCATGAAAAAGGTTCTTTTACTGGTGCTAGTGATAGAAGAATTGGAAAGTTTCAGGAGGCAAATGAAGGAACTTTATTTTTAGACGAAATAGGAGAAATACCTATAAGTGTACAAACTAAACTCCTAAGAGTATTAGAAACAAGAACCATTGAAAGAATTGGAAGCAACAAGTCTATAAGTATAAATCTAAGACTTATATCAGCAACAAATAGAGATATAGTAAAGGCTATAAGTGAAGGATTATTCAGAGAGGATTTATTTTATAGGATAAACACTATAATTGTAGAGATACCTCCATTAAGAGAGAGAAAAGAGGATTTACCAAGCCTCATTGATTTTTTCTTTGAAAAATGTGAAGTAGAGCAGAAAAAGAAGATTAATAGCATAGATGAGGAAGTAATGAAGTTTCTTTTATCTTATAAATATCCAGGCAATATAAGAGAGCTTAGAAACATAATAGAGAGACTTGTGGTTCTATGTGAAAATGGAAAAATTAGCTCTAAGGATCTTCCAGAATACGATGAGAATACTCAATGTAGTATAGAAAATTATTATAATGAACAAAGTTATAATACAATAAAAGAAATAAAACCTTTAAAGAATTGTAAAAAGGAATTTGAAGCTAATTATATAAAACAGGTATTGGACAAGTGTAATGGTAATTTAACAGAGGCTGCTAGGCTATTAGATATAAGTAGAAGACAACTATTTAATAAGGTAGTGGAATACAGACTTAAGGATTAATAGGAAAAAAATTTCCTATTGTGTAGGAAATTTTTTTCCAGGTGGAAATATATATCTAGGGTAAAATATTATAGAAATTATATAAGGCATCTGAAAAGAAATAACAAGTCAAAGATGTAACGGATATTTTACATCAGAAGAGGAGACAGGTTCCGCTGAAAACGGTTCTGTCAACGTATTATGATGTAAAATAGACTAGCATACTGACAGTTTTTCTTTGAAGATGCCCCTAAGGACTTATGATAATCAAAGCTTATCATAAGTCCTTATTTCATGGCATACATATTGCTATATACATTAGTGTTACTATATATAGTTAAAAAAATATATGCGAGGTGTAAATAATGAGTATAAGTGTAAAGAAAGGTCAATGGGTTCAAGTACATGAAATAGTATTAAATCCAGAAGAGAGAACAGCAAAAATACCAGAAGAGACAAAAAAAGTCCCATTAGAATTATGGGTAAAAGGTTTTTTAAATGATGATGCCAGTATAGGAGAAAAAGTAGAAATAACTACTATTACAGGTAGGGTAGTTTCTGGAGAGCTTGTAGAAGTAAACCCTAAATACACATATGGATTTGGGGACGAATATGTGCCAGAACTTTTAAAAATAGGTATGCAAGTTAAAAAGATTTTGAAAGGAGAGGAAAAATAATGAGTAAAGATAATAGCTATGCAGCAGTTAATGCAAGAAATGGTGAAATAATAACAAAAGCTACAGGTATTGATTATTCAATTTATGAATCTGGTGGAATTGCTTTTGATTACGAAAAGATGATGAATGATACAGGATATTCATTAGAAGATATAATAAAAATTCAAAGAGAAGTAGGCGTAGGAAACACACCATTATTAGAACTTAAAAATATAACTAATTTAGTAAGAAAAACATCACCTAAAGGAAAGGGTGCTAGAATATTTGTAAAAGATGAACAATGCAATCCGTCTGGAAGTTTTAAGGATAGAAGAGCAGCGGTGTCAGTATATCAGGCTAAAAAATTAGGTTACAAGGGTATAGCTGCAGCTACTAGTGGAAATTATGGAGCAGCAGTGGCATCACAAGCAGCTATGAGAAATCTTGATTGTATTATTGTACAGGAATGTTTCGACTCTAAAAAGATAGGACAACCTGAAATCCTTGAAAAACAAAGAAAATGTGAATGTCTTGGAGCAGAAGTTATACAGTTATCTGTTGGGCCAGAACTTTTCTATACATTTTTAAGAGTATTAGAAGATACTGGATATTTTAATGCTTCACTTTATTCAACTTTTGGTATAGCAGGCGTTGAGTCCTTAGGTTATGAAATAGTAATGCAGTGTAGAGAAATGCTTGGAAAAGATCCAGACTATGTAATAGCAACTCAAGCTGGTGGTGGAAACTTAACAGGAACTGCAAGGGGTTTAATGAAAGCAGGAGCAGTTAATACAAAAATCTATGGAGCAAGTGTTGATTTAAAGGGACTTCACATGGCATCTGATACTGATTTCAACAAGAAATCCTTTACAACAGGACATACTGGCTTTGGAATGCCTTATGCAACAAATCCAGATCACTCAGACGTTCCAAGAAGTGCAGCAAGAACTTTAAGATATATGGATGCTTTTTTAACAGTTAAACAAGGAGAAGTATTTTATATGACAGAGGTATTGTCAAATTTAGAGGGAATGGAAAGAGGTCCTGCTGGAAACACATCATTAACAGCAGCATTTGCTCTTGCAAGAGAATTAGATGAAGATCAAATTATAGTTGTTCAAGAAACAGAATATACTGGTGCTGGAAAACATCCACTTGCACAGCTTTCTTTTGCAAAGAACAATGGAATAGAAGTTAAATTTGGTAATCCAGATGAAGAAGTACCAGGGAAAAATATCATATTCCCAGATCATCCATCTTTAATAAAGGAAAGATATGCAGACATGGACAAATTAAGGAGATCTTATATAAAAAATGCAGTTAAACATGTAGGTGCAACTTCTGCTAATGAAAAAGATATTCAATTCCTTGTGGATGAGACAAAATCAAATAAAGAATTTGTTATTGAAATCTTAAAAGAATTTAATATTAAGTTAATTTAATATTAATGTGGAAGGAAATAAAAAAATCTTATATCCTTCCACATTAAAAATAATATGAAAAAGGGAGAGAGCTTTATGCAAGAACCAAAAACTAAGGGTCAAAGCCTTAAGAAGGATATTAAATTATTTGAAGCCACTTTACTTGTGGTTGGTATTGTAATTGGCAGCGGAGTGTTTTTCAAACCTTCATCAGTATTTAAAGCTACAGGAGCACCTGGTGTTGGAATTTTAGCATGGATAGTTGGAGGTCTTATATCCATCGCTGGAGCATTATGTATCGCAGAATTAGGTTCAGCAATTCCTAAAACAGGGGGACTTATAATTTATCTTAAGGAATTGTATGGTGAAAAGTATGGATTTTTACTTGGATGGGTATATGTATTAATTTATTTTCCAGGTATAGATGCTGCTCTTGCAGTAATTATTTCAACTCAATGTACATCATTTATTGATATAAGTCCTATGGGTCAAAAATTATTAGCTGTAGGTGCAGTGATAGTAATTACATCTATAAACTTAATTTCAACAAAAATTGGTGCAAAATTTGCAAGTATTGCTACAATTGGAAAATTGATACCAATCGGAGTTATTATAGTAGCAGGTCTTCTTATGGGAAAAGTACATAACTTTACTCCAATGACAACATCAGCAAGTACTGGTGCAGGATTTGGAGCAGCAGTTCTAGGGGTACTCTTTGCCTATAATGGCTGGGTTGCAGTTGCAAATATGTCTGAAGAGTTAGAAAATCCTGTAAGGGATCTTCCAAGAGCAATTATATTTGGTTTAACTATTATTACAATTGTATATTTAGGAGTAAATTTAGCAATTATGAACACAATGCCAGTTTCAGAGGTAATAACTTCACAAAAGCCAGCGTCAGATGCAGCTGTAATATTATTTGGACAATTTGGTGCCAGTTTAATATCTGTAGGTATTTTAGTATCTATAATAGGTTGTTTAAGTTCCTTTATAATGGCAGGTGCAAGAATTCCGTATGCTATGTCAAAGGATAAATTATTTGTTTGTGAAAATGTATTTTCAAAGTTAAATAAAAATGGAACACCTGCAAATGCAATGATACTTGAAAGTGTCTTAACTTGCATATACGCATTAACAGGTTCATTTGATACATTGACTAACCTTGCGGTATTTTCAATATGGTTATTCTTTATTCTTGGAATAGGTGGTGTATTTGTTTTGAGAACAAAACATAAAGAACTTATAACAGAAAATACATACAAAGTGCCTCTATATCCAATAGTTCCAATACTAGGAATAATGGGAGCAACATATGTAGTTGTAAGTACTCTAATTACTAGTACATCCTATGCATTATATGGAGTAGGAATAACTTTACTCGGATTGCCAGTATATATGCTATTGAAGAGAAGAAATGAAAAAAAAGGTAGTGCTATGAATATCTAAATAAAAACACTGAAAATTATAATAAGCGAAAGTTAATTATTTGGAAAAAGAAACTAGGAATACAAGCTATTAATTTAAAGTCATACAAAAAATCATTTATAGCAACATAATAAAATAATTGTAAATGATATGTTTGTACATAAACAGAGTTTTTTGTTTCAGGTGGGGTTTTAGAACCCATCTGAAGCTTAGGTATTGGATAAAAAGTAAAATCACTGTAATAAAAAATAGATTTATTGCAGTGATTTTTTTATTGATTAGGAAAGTATAATTTTTTTGATATTATATATAATAACGTAAGGCAGTAGAATTAAGAAATTTTAGCAATTAGATTGACGCTAAAATATTATCATGTTACAATGTGAATGAACAAAAAAATATTCATTCACTAAATTGGAGGTTACTTAGTTGATAGATAAAAAAGCAGATATATTTAATAGTGGGAAGGAGTTATTCTGCTCCAAAGGCTTCAAAGACACAAGTGTTTCTGATATAACAAAAATGGCTGGGATAGGGGTAGGTACTTTTTATAACTATTATTCCTCGAAAGAGAAGCTTTTCTTGGAGATTTACATAAAAGAAAATGAGAAACTAAAAAACAGTATTTCTGTTGATCTAGATGAAGATCCAATTAAAGCAGTTAAAAAAGTAATGGCACTGAACATCAATGGTATGAATTCGAATCCCATACTAAAGGAATGGTATAATAGGGATGTCTTCAGCAAATTGGAACAATATTACCGTGAAGAAAATGGAAACAAGGATGCTAATTTTTTATATAATAATTGTGAAGGGATGATAAAAAAATGGCAAGTTGAAGGGAAAATAAGAGATGACATAGATTTTGAGCTTATACTGGCTCTTTTTACCTCAATAATATTTATTGATACTCATAAGGAAGAGATTGGTATTCGCCATTTCCCACAGATTTTAGATTACTTAGCAGAGTTTATAATGAAAGGCCTGACTGATTGCCAAAAATAGAATCAATACAGACAGGTCTTTTTTTTACTTATACATGAATGAATTAAAAAATATTCATTCGCGTACAGGAGAATATAAGTTAATTGAGGAGGTTCAAAATGAAAAAAGTCACCATTTTTATCGGGAGTCCGGGAAAGGGGGCAACTTACCAGGCGGTTGAAGAACTTGTCACAAACTTCAAGTCACACGCTGAAATTGATTTTGAGTATGTTTTTTTAAATGATTATAACCTTGGAAATTGCAAAGGTTGTAAGTTATGCTTTAACAAAGGAGAAGAATATTGTCCATTGAAAGATGATAGGGATTTACTGCTTGAGAAAATGAATAATTCAGATGGGGTAATTTTTGCCACCCCAAATTATTCATTTCATGTAACGGCGATTATGAAGAACTTTTTGGATCGGATGGCCTTTGTTTTCCACCGACCGCGTTTTTTCGGTAAGGTCGTCATGGCTATTGTCTTCCAAGGAATATACGGAGGAACCGCTATTGTAAAGTACCTGGAAACAACTGTGGGAGAGAACTGGGGATTTAATGTGGCAAAAGGATGTTGTTTGACGGCATTTGAGCCCAGAACGGCACTTGAACAGAAAAAAATAACGCAAGAAATCAGTAAGGCCTCCGCAAGATTTTACAAGGAATTTATGCGTTCAACGCCGCCAATTCCTTCTTTTTTCAGGCTGATGATGTTCAGAATGGGCCGTACAAGTATAAGGCTGTGTCAAGATGAGAAGTTCCGAGATTATCGCTATTTTAAAGAAAAAGGCTGGTTTGAGTCCCATTACTATTATGATACTCCATTAGGGCCTATTAAAAAGCTGGCAGGTTGTTTTTTTGACTTTCTAGGAGAACGAATAGCTAAGCATAGAGGCTACTAAATAATCTTAATTTGCCATCAAAATAAGAGATAATACAAAATATCCGCATTGTGGTTGTGACAGGCTGCAACGGACAAAAGACTTTGACAAACAAGGTAACCGTTCATAACTATATAGTCTAAGGTGCTTATCAGCACTATGACAGCTTGGTTACCGCAGAAACTACGTGTCTAAACCTGCCATTTTAACGGCAGGTTTTTTTATTTATTATAATTGTAAAAAGGCAAATATTCCATATATTAAGAATAAAATTAAATTTTCACAAAAATGTATAGACATACTTATGCAACTTTTGTATAATTAAGGTAAAGTAGCAGAGTAAATATTGTGCGTTAAGT
>CAZKOJ010000053.1:0-24984 GCA_964554365.1 uncultured Clostridium sp.
TCTATCCAACTGTCCCATTTTAACTGCTAGAGCTCCAATCATTTTGTAATTCTGAGTTGGAACGTCTCCTGCACCTGCAGGTTCAGTTATATCTGGTGTCTGCATTTCTGGAGCATATTTATCTACATCTGTAATCTTCATTCCATTCTTTTTTAAAGGTTCTGAAACTAGAGCTTCTATAACAGCTTGTGGTGCTGCTCCATGTCCTATTGTATGTCTTCCTATTACATCAGTTCTAAGGACTGGACTTATGCCATCATTTTCTGAAATAAGAATTGCGAATCCTCCAAGACAATCTTCAAGAGCCGGCAATCCTTTCTTTAAATGATCTTTTCCGTTCATTCCAAGCTTTGCAGTACATCCACCTGCAAATATTATTACATTTTTACATATTCCTGATTTAACAAGAGCTGAAGCATTTACTAATGCATGAGATGGTCCTGCGCAGAATCCTCTCATATCTGTTCCTGTAGCACCTTTTATACCTGCTATTTCTCCGCAAGCTTTAGCTATATTTCCGCCACCTCTTTGATTCATATCTCCTATAGCTTCTTCTGAACACTCTATTAAATACTGTACTTCATTTACATCTACACCTGAAGTTTTAACAAGATGCATTAGAGCTAACACTCCTGATGCTTTAACCACAAGGTTTTCAAGCATTACATGAGATGAAAGATTTATATCAAATTCATGTGCTCTTTTTATACAACCTACAAGTTTACCATCTTCATATAACCCTTCTGCAATTCCATCTTCCACTAATTTTTCTATAACAGCTGCATCTTCACCTTCTTTTAAATTTTCAACTTTTGTATTTAAAACTGGGTGTGCAGTAAATTTTTCTTTAATCCTATCTGTAAAAGATTTTTCAAGAATAACCAAATCAAATACATCTGAAACCTTTAACACTCCATAAAACTCATCTTGAGGCATTATTTCCCCAAATTTACCGAATCTTGATGCATTTTCAAGGTTAGTTACATGCCATGGTCTCTTTAATTCACCTAATTGTTCTGGTGTTATGTTACCTATATAAGTCTGATTTGGTGCGTATCCTACTACATCTTCAAAAGATCTTAAATGGTTTTTTAATTCCTTTAAGTATTCTGAATCTGGATTTGTTTCTCTCTCTAAAGCTTGAGTAGTACCATTATGTATTACCATGTCTGGTGTGTTAACTAAAATATAAGAAGCATTTTTTAAAACTGGAAAACTCATTTATAAAACCCCCTTGTTTTTTGAAATTAACAATTGAAAATTGACAATGCACAATTGAAAATTAATAATGCACAATTGAATTTGAATTTAAATAATGATTTTAAAGTTTTATCTGCAAAATTATATTCATTGTCAATTGTCAATTGTCAATTTTGGAATTAAAAATAGAGGAATTAAAAATTAAATGTTTTTCAATTTTCAATTCCTCATATAACTGGTTTAAATGTTCACTGTTCTATTTTTCAAAAACTGTTTGTGTGTCCACTGGTGTTTCTAGAGCCTTTAATGCTCTTTCCACCAAATGATATCTCAATTCAAACTCACCCTTAGCATCTAATGCTGGATTTCCAAGTGGATGAGGTATTGCTATAGTAGGAATTATTCTGTTTGCTCCTACTGTTAGAGATATTGGAACTACTGTACACATGTGAACTATTGGAAGTCCCGCACGTTCAATTTCTTTTAACATTGTTGCACCGCAACGTGTACAAGTTCCTCAAGTAGACGTCATTATAACTGCTGTAACTCCATCAGCTATTAATTCTTTAGCAATAGCTTCTCCGAATTTTTTAGCTGAAGCAACTGCTGTTCCATTTCCAACTGTTGTATAGAAATATCTGTGAAGGGAACCTATTTTTCCTTCCTTCTCCATCTTTCTTAAAACGTCAACTGGAATAACTCTATCTGAGTCAGTATTAGCATAAGTTGGATCATATCCACCATGTGCTGTTTCATGAGTTGCTTCTGTTAGGTCTTCGAATCCTTCTAAATCATACTTACCAAATTTTGAAGCACTTGAAGATTCAATGTGGTCTGGGTTACCCTTTGGAACTGTTCCACCAGATGTTACTATAGCTACTTTAGCTTTTGTAATATCTAATACTGGAGCAGCTGGATCAACTCTGTCAAACACAGGCATCTTGAATTCTGTAACAAATTCTTCTCCCTTTAGCTTCT
The DNA here is from genome assembly GCA_964554365.1 of uncultured Clostridium sp. Lineage (GTDB taxonomy): Bacteria > Bacillota > Clostridia > Clostridiales > Clostridiaceae > Clostridium_AM. The sequence continues at coordinate 2,179 of CAZKOJ010000053.1, forward strand.
TTATAAGCATGTTAACAGCTCTTTTTGAACCTCTTTCTTCAGCAAAGTAGTTCCTTCTTATTCCTCTTTCAATGAAATTATCTTCAGTAGGTGCTCCTATTTTTTCACCTTTAGCAAGCTTTAATGCTAAATTTGCTACTTTTGGAAGCGCATCTTTCATACCTACTGCACTTTTTTTAGTTTCAACTATATATATGCTCTTCTTGTACAAATCTGCACCTGGGTTTTCAATATACATAGCTGAAAGTACAGGAATATTTAATGTCTCAGAAACTTCTTTAGCTATTGATCCACAAGCAACACCGTATCTTCCAGCATTAAATGCAGGTCCAGCTATAAATAAGTCTGGGCTGTATTTTTTAATCATGTCTAATATTTCAGCTTTAGCTTCCTCTAAGTTTTCATTGTAATATGAATCTCCACATATTACTGTAGCAACAATTTCAGCGCCACCCTTTTTTAATAATCCGTTTAGTCCTAAACCAGGACCCATGACTCCTTCTCTAACCTCTGGCTTTACATTAGCTTTTTCTTCTCCGCCTATGCCAGCATAAAATTGATTTATATAATGAACAACTTTAAGCATTTGAGATTCCCCCCTTTTTAGGATTTATATATTATTTAGATTTTGTTAAATTTTGAATACTCATCTCTTATTGGTTTAACTTCTCCGATGATAGCATCTACATCAAGAACCATTTCCATCATTCCGCACTGTTCATCATAGACAGCTGCATCGCATTCATCTTTTATTTCTGCTTCAATCATGTGGTAAACACCTAACCCTAATGCTATTCCAGCAAGTGGGCCTGCATAAGTTGGGTCTCCAGCACATACAGTTTCTGCTGAAAGTCCTGAAGCTTCTGCTTCTGCTCCTCCAATTACTACAATTACATTTTCTGCACCATGTTTTTCAGTTAAATCTTTTACTCTTTGTTGGATCTCCAGATCCATAGCACCTGCGGCTGTTCAAACAAAGCATTCTGTAGATGCAAAAATAACTTCTGCTCCAGCTGATTTGACACATGCTTCAATAGCTGGTCCTGGTATTCCGTCTCTATCTCCTACGGCTATAATTTTTTTACCTTGTAACATTTGTAATCACCATTCCTTTAATTTAATTCTATATACTAAATTCTGCATACATTTCTAAAATGTAATCATCATATTTTATAATAAGCACTATTACAAAATATAATATACTCTATAATAGATTATAATTTTACTTAAAGATTCTGTCTTTTTCCTGCAGTGTGTTTTCTAATCATAATAACTATAAATAATAGTTATATATAGTTTAGAAAATTAGAATCCTTTAGCACTTAATTTATTAAAGCCAACTTCACTTGTAGCTCCAGTTATAACTTGAAGTTCAGCTTCGATTGATCCATCTGGTCTTAAACTTCCTACATGTCCACCAGCGATTATATTAGCAGCTTCTACATGTCCTATTAATTTCTTCATTGCTGGTAATATAACAACTTCATTAGCATTTCCGCCAGTAACTACTGCATCACCTTTTGGTGTTGAGTCAGCTAATGATTGTGAGCTTCCATCTTGTCCTGCATACTCATCTGTAATTAATACAGTTTTTACTCCTAAATCAGTTATTTTATTGCAATTCATAACTAAGTCAGCATCTGGATTTCCAAATCCTTCTTCTGATATGATTACAGCATCCGCTCCTAAGAATTCAACTAATTTGGCAGTATAGTTTGATGATCTTTCTTTATCTGCAAGATAAACATTTTCATTTGTTATTATACAGCCTAAGAAATTGTACTCTTTTCCATGACCTTCATATAAATCTTCAATTACTGGATGATTCATATGAACATAGCTTGGGTTTTTATCACAAGCTGATACACAGTTTCCGCTAACTATAGCTCCATCAAACATTTCTGTTGGATATATGAATGTTGGTATTATTTTCTTAGCATCTACTCCATAAACATATGTGTCATGTAAAAGTCCTTGACTCTGAAGCATATACACATATACTACTTTTGGAAGATCAGGGTACTGTTTAACTTGATCTAGTATTGGTAGTGTTTCATAAGTTTTGATTTCATCTGGTTCTACATTTCTTCCAGCTTCTCCAAGATAAGTTGCAGCTTTAAATCCAACCATTCTTACTGCTTCTTCATGTTCATGCTGTTTAACGCCTTCTTTTGGCTCACAAGTTATTACTAAATTATTTGTCTTTGAGAATGGAGTATATTTTGCTCCTTCTCCGCTCATGTCTATAATACCTTCTTGGAATCCAACTATTTTACCTGTAGTAATTACAGCTGCTCCTTTTAATACATGAGTTCTTCCTGAGCCCACCATATCAACTTTGCTTATAAATCCTGGGAATATTCCACCTTTGCCTTCTACCTTAACTCTTGGTTCAATAACATCTTTTACAGGGATTATTCTTGTTTCCTCACCTGGCTTTGCAATGTCAAAGTCAATGCTCTTAAGTCTTTCATCTCCACTAACTTCTTTTAACAGTTCTTCTTTACTTACATAAAGAACTCCATTTTCAACTTTTGTTTCAGCTCCAAATTGAATATCCTTTACATGAATTTTTCCAACTTCTAAACGCAAAGTATTCACCTCCAAATTTATTTCAACTGAAAACTTAAAAATAAAATTAAGTTTTCAGTTGTGTTCTTTTTAATTAGATTGTGTCATAATATGATTTAACAAAGTTTTCTACATCTTCTAATGAAGTAATTTTGTCTGCAGTAATTGTAGCTACTTTTTCTCCACCTTTGTAGATTATCATTGTTGGTAAACCTAAAACTTTTTGCCCTATAGCAAGTCTTCTTGAGCTGCTTATATTTAAGCTTGAGAATTTTATTTTGTCACTATATTTTTCTTCTAGTCCATGAACTCCTGGCATAAGTTGTTTACATATTTCACACTTGTCTCCCCAGAAGTCAACAAATACTGGCTTTTCTGTATAAGTTAAAACCTCAGCTTCAAAATTTTCTTTAGTCAATTCAATCATTTTTATAAACCTCCATATATTTAAATTTACAGTTTACAATTTGCATTTTACCGCTAAATCTTAGCTGCACCTTGATAACTTTTAATTTTCAACTGCTAATTCTTACTTGTTTTCTTCTAAATAATGTTCAGCAATTGTTGCTGCTATAGCACCGTCTGCTGCCGCTGTTATAACCTGTCTTAATGATTTTTTTCTTACATCCCCTGCAGCAAATACTCCAGGTACATTAGTTTTCATATCTTCATCTGTTAAAATATATCCATGCTCCATATCTATTTGTCCTTCAAATAAAGTTGATATTGGATCATACCCAACAAACACAAAACATCCATTTACTTCTAAATTGCTAGTTTCTCCTGTTAATTTGTTCTTCACCACAAGACTTTCTAATATTTCATCTCCCACAGCTTCTTCTATAGTTGAATTCCATATGAAGTCCATTTTTGGATTAGCAAAAGCTTTTTCTTGTAATGACTTAGCTGCTCTTAACGCATCTCTTCTATGTATTACTGTAACTTTTTCTGCAAATTTTGTAAGATATATAGCTTCTGTTATAGCTGAGTCGCCTCCACCAATAACTGCTACATCTAAATCTGTAAAGAAGTCAGCATCACAAGTTGCACAATAAGAAATTCCTTTTCCTCTTAGTTCAGTTTCATTTTTGAATCCTGAAAGTCTTGGTGTTGCTCCTGTAGCTATTATTACAGTTTTTGCTTCATAAGTTTCCTTTTTACCTTTTATAACTTTAATATCGCCTACTAAATTTACTTCTACTATTTCATCTTTTGTAAATTTTGTTCCAAATTCTTCTGCTTGTTTTCTCATTCTTTCACTTAAAGTTGTTCCTGTGCATTCTTCTATAGAACCTGGGTAATTTTCTAATTCGTCCGTAGTAGTTGCTTGTCCACCATATTTTGATCTTTCAATAATCAAAGTATCCATTCTTGATCTGGCTGCATAAAGTCCTGCAGATAATCCAGCTGGGCCCCCACCAATTATTATAGTTTCATAAACCTGTGACATAAATAATTACCTCCCAATCTTTCTAAATGAGAACAGAACATTCCCAATTTTCAAAATATAATCCATATACTATTATTAACTATTTCATTAAGTTAAAGCATGATGTATTAAGTCATAGTCTATAAGCTGAAAATCTTCTAAAATCTGTTTTGTCCAATTTGGAATACCATAATTCTTTAAAAACTTTTCAGTAGCATGTATTCCTTCTTCTATATAGCTTAAAGACTGCATATCTATATTGTCATATTTATTTTTAGATATAACTACGGTTCTATAAGCAGTTTCATTAGGTTTAATACTACTCATTAATGGATGTGTAAGTAATTTGTGTCCATTATGAACATAATCCCTAACTTTTCTAAATACATCCATAGTAGTTCCTTCTATAAATTCTACTTTATGTTCCTCACCTAAGTTATCTCTACTCATAGGATTGTTTGTAATAACCATTAATGCTTCTATCATTTTTATTCCCCTTCTACAAAATCAATTCCATAATTTTACATTTAGGTGTAAAATAAAAACAGAGGTATAAGGCTTCCGCTTTATACCTCTGTCCTTTAACCTGAGAGATTTACTCCTTCGGTGCTTAACGCTTCCCAGAGATTTGTCCGTTTTCGGTCCGTTTACCTGAGAGTTTCATATTGCTTTGGAAAAACAATACTTACTCCTTCGGTTATCCATTTAAGGATACCATATGTTTAATACTTTTTAGTATTTTAAAACATATAGCTAAGTATACTTTCAAAGTAAAACTTTGTTAAGTTTTCTACTTAATCTCCCGAAAATTTCATCCAACTTATTATTATTTTTTATAATATCGTTTACAATTATTATTATACATTATAGATTGAAATGTTTCTATATATTTTGAAAATATGAATGATTGCATTTTTTTATAGCTTCCATTTGATTTTCTGATACAGCATCTAATATTTTTGTAAATATTTGTTCTATATAAATGATTTTTTTTGATATAATGATATTTTTTAACATATTTGGCGAGTAATTTTTCATGTTTTTTGACATTTGCATGCATTCTTTCTCACTTTTCGACAAAAGACAGTTATTTGCAATGTTGCTTTTACAAATAACTGTCTTTTTTTTATCAATATCTTATTCATTTTAAATAACTATTTTTTAACAAACTTTTTCGGGACATCTTCAATTTGAATACATAATTTTATTTTATTTACTATATTTAACTATAAGATTTCTAGCTGCCTTCACCTCATCCAATCTTTTAACTGGTGAATTCTGTGGAGCATTGATTAAAAGTTCAGGATTTTCCTTAGCTTCTTTAGCTATTTTTATCATAACATCTATAAATCCATCTAATGTTTCCTTTGTTTCCGTCTCTGTAGGCTCTATCATAATTGCATTATCTATAATCAAAGGAAAATATATAGTTGGAGGATGATATCCATAATCTAATAGCCTTTTAGCTAAATCAAGAGTATGAACATTTTTAGGTACATCTTTTATCCCTGCCATTACAAACTCATGCTTGCACACTCCATCTATAGGGTGATTATAATAATCCTTTAATTTATTTTTTATATAATTTGCATTTAATACAGCTATTTCACTAGCACTTTTGAGTCCCTCTGCGCCCATTGTAACAATATAACAATAGGCTCTTACTAAAACTCCAAAATTACCATAAAAACTCTTAACTTTACCAATAGAATTAGGTTTATTATAATTTAACACATATTCTTTTTCATTTTTTTCCACTATAGGAGTAGGCAAAAATTCTACCAAATGTTTTTTTACTCCTACAGGACCGCTTCCTGGTCCCCCTCCACCATGTGGAGTTGAAAATGTTTTATGGAGATTCATATGAACTACATCAAATCCCATATCTCCTGGTCTTGCCATTCCCATAACGGCATTTAAATTAGCTCCATCATAGTAAACCAAGCCCCCAGCTTCATGTATCATATCTGATATTAGTTTTATATTATTATCGAAAATCCCTAGTGTATTTGGATTGGTTAGCATTAGCCCTGCTATTTCATCACTTAACACAGATTTCAAAGACTCTATATCCACAAGACCTTTTTCATTGGATTTTACCTCAACTATGCTAAACCCTGCTACATTAGCACTAGCTGGATTTGTTCCATGAGCAGAATCCGGCACTATAATCTTTGTCCTTTTAAAATCTCCTCTTTTTTGATGATAAGCCTTTATTATCATAAGTCCTGTAAGTTCTCCATGAGCTCCTGCTGCTGGTTGCAATGTCACGGATTCCATACCTGATATTTCTGAAAGTTTATTGCTTAAATCATACATAAGCTGTAATGCACCCTGTACCGTTTTTTCACTTTGATATGGGTGAATATTTGTAAACTTAGCATTTGAAGCTATATCTTCGTTTATTTTTGGATTGTACTTCATAGTACAGGAGCCTAAAGGATAAAAGCCAGTATCTACTCCATAATTTTTATTAGAAATAAGAGTATAATGTCTTATTACCTCTGGTTCACTAACTTCTGGAAGTTCTAATTCCATTTCCCTTAGCATGCTTTCAGGAATTAAATTTTTAAGTTCCTCACACTTAACATCACATTGTGGCAATTTATAAGCTATTCTTCCTGGCTTTGAAATTTCAAAGATTAGTTTATTATATTTTTCCATTTATACTCCCTCCATTACACTTACTAATTTCTGAATATCATGTTCCGTTCTTTTTTCCGTTACACAGAAAAGCAGTGCATTTTTATAGGAAGGATACTCTCTACCTAAACAGTAACCTCCAAGAATCTTATTATTTAACAACTCTCTATTAATAAGTGATGGATTTTTTTGTGTAGTTACTGTAAACTCTTTGAAAAATGGTTTGTTGAATACTGGTTTAAATTTTCCTGATTTAGTAAGTTCTCTAAATGCATAATGAGCCTTTTGAGTACTTTGATATGCAACCTCTTTAATTCCCTTTTTCCCCATAGTTGTAAGATATATTGCCGCAGTTAAAGCATTTATAGCTTGATTAGAACATATATTTGAAGTAGCTTTTTCTCTTCTTATATGTTGTTCTCTTGCTTGCAATGTTAACACAAATCCTCTTTTTCCTTCTAAATCCACGGTTTGTCCTACTATTCTTCCAGGCATTTTACGCATAAGCTTTGAATTAGTTGCCATAAACCCAACATAAGGTCCTCCAAAGTTTATGTTATTCCCGAGACTTTGCCCTTCTCCAACAGCTACATCCGCACCTAATTCTCCTGGAGATTTTAATATTCCAAGGGATATAGGATCTACACTCATAATAAACAAAGCTTTATTATCATGAGTGATTTTTTCTATATCCTTTACCTCTTCAATTATGCCAAAGAAATTAGGATTTTGTATTATAACTCCAGCTGTATTTTTATCAACAACTGCCTTTAACTTTTCTAAATCTGTAACTCCATCCACTATATCTACTTGTACTAATTCTATATTCCTAAATTTTGTATAAGTTTCTAATACTTTTCTAATCTCTGGATGAACAGTTTTAGATATTACTATTTTTTTTCTCCTTGTGCTATCAACTGCCATTAAAGCAGCTTCTGTGCATGCAGTGGCTCCATCATACATTGAGGCATTTGCAGCTTCAAGTCCTGTAAGCTCACAAATCATACTTTGATATTCAAATATACTCTGCAGTGTTCCCTGACTTATTTCTGCTTGGTATGGTGTATATGCAGTATAAAATTCTGATCTAGATATTATATGCTTAATTACAGCAGGTATATAATGATCGTAAGCACCTGCTCCTAAAAAACAAGTAAGTTCATTTAAGCTTAAATTTTTATCAGCTAAATTATTAGTATGTGTTAAAAGTTCTAATTCAGATAACCCCTGTGGTAAATTTAATTTTCTCTTAAGCTTTATATCTTCTGGAATATCTGAAAAAAGATCTTCTAGGGAGTCTAGTCCTATACTTTTTAGCATATCTTTTTGATCCTCAGCAGTGGTAGGTATATATGGAAACATATTTACTCCTCCTTACCACATAAATCTTCGTACGCCTTACTATCTAGTAAATTTTTTAATTCTGATTGATTTGTGATTTCAACCATTATAATCCAGTGTTTATAAGAATCTTCATTTAATAACTCCGGTTCATCATCTAAAGCATTGTTTGTTTTTAATACTTTACCAGTTATAGGCATGTACACATCCGATGCTGCCTTTACAGATTCAACTACTCCGAAAGATTCTTCTATAGCAAGCTCAGCCCCTACTTCTGGCAACTCAACAAATACTATATCTCCTAATGAATGTTGAGCAAAATCCGTGATACCTATATAAGCTTTATCCCCTTCAACCTTTACCCATTCATGATCTTTTGAATACCTTAAATTTTCTAATACTTTCATTTTTTTACCCCCTAATAATAAGCCTATTTATTTTTTTATTTTATAAAATAGTAAAATTACTATTTTATATGAGCTTATCTTTACCCTAAACTATTTTTTATAATTTTTTATAGAATTTTTTCTCTATTATCTCAGCTTTAGCTACTTTATTTCTAATTAAAATATCTATTTCTTCACCTATTTTTGCACATTCTATTTTTATAAGTGCCAGACCTATATTTTTATCTAAAGAAGGAGAATGATATCCTGTAGTAATAGCTCCTATCTCTTCTCCATGCAATTCCACTTTATATCCATGTCTTGGAATTCCTCTATCCTTCATTTCAAAACCCACAATTTTTCTCTTTACACCTTCTGTTTTTTCTTTTACTAATGCTTCTTTCCCTATAAAATTATCCTTATTCAACTTTACAAAAAATCCAATGCCCGCTTCTAGAGGACTTATGCTTTCAGCAAGCTCATTTCCATATAACGGAAGGGCTGCTTCAAATCTTAACGTATCTCTACATCCTAATCCTGCTGGCACCAAGCCTTCCTCTTTTCCTACTTCTAAAAGTTTAACCCAAAGACTTTCTACTTGGTTAGCATCACAGAATATTTCGAAACCATCTTCTCCTGTATACCCTGTTCTAGATACCATGCAACTAATATCATTGACAATTACATCTCTTTTGCAACAAAAAAACTTTATTTCACCTAAATTCATATTGGTGATTTTTTGTAATATCATTTCTGCCTTTGGTCCTTGAATAGCGAGTTCACCCACATCTGGAGATATATTTTTAATTTCTACCTCTAAATTATCCTTATGCTGTAACATCCATTGAAAATCTTTATCTATATTTCCTGCATTAATAACTAAGTAATAATAGTCTTGTTCATACCTATATACCAACATATCATCTACTATTCCCCCATGTTCATAACACATAGGAGTGTATAAAATTTGGTTGTCCACTAATACTGAAGCATCATTGGTGATTAAATTTTGTACAAAAACTAAAGCATCCTTCCCTTTAATTTCTACTTCCCCCATATGTGATACATCAAAAATCCCTGCCCTATTTCTTACAGCTTCATGTTCACTGATTATGCTTTGAAATTGAACGGGAAGTGCCCATCCTGAGAAGTCAATTATTTGACCTCCATATCTTGGGTAAACATTAAATAACGGTGTTGTTTTTAAATTCCCCATTATTATCCCTCCTTGACTATATAAAAAAGAGATATAACAATACCCCTATCATTATATCTCTGTTTCCTATCCATTCAGAGTTCCATCAAGCACAGATACATTTACCTGAGAGCTTCTATAAAAATGGGTTTATTTTTATATTTCCCCTACGGCTATCCATTTCAGAATATCTCTCTATGCTTTCATTTGTCTTTATTTAATTATAACTATTTCTTATAATGTCTATTACATTATATTATATCATGGAATTTTTTTCAATATATTTTAAATACATAAATATTATATTTTTGTACTATTTTTATTAGCCACTTAGATTTTTTTGAAATTCTATTTAAAGTAAAAGCTATCAGTTAAATATCAACTGATAGCTTTTACTTTAGGCATCTTCAAAAAATAACTAGTCAATCTGCTAATCTATTTTCTTTCAAATGCCTTAAAATTTGTATTTTTATTTAAAAGTCCTCTATAAAAAATATTCCACAGGCGTTTGCCCCTGCATACACACCAACTACGCATCCAACTTCACACTCAATAAATACTTTATTTTTAGATTTTAAATCTTCTCGTAAAGTATCTAAAATATCCTTATTTTCCACATGTAAAAGTACAGACGGTTCTCCTGATTTTATACCTTTCTTATCCAAATAATCCATTATAGCTCTTATAGCTTTTTTCCCACCCCTTACTTTATCCTTTACAACCATTTCTCCATTTTCAACAGCTACTATAGGCTTTATTCCTAAAATATTTGCTATAGCTCCTGTTGTTTTAGATATCCTACCTCCTTTAACGAGGTTGTCCATAGTTGCAAATGCAAGTACACTTTTAACATGAGGGATCAATTTTTTTATCTCATCTTCTATACTATGTATTCCTAATCCTTCATCTTTTAATTTAGCAGCCTTCATAACTAAAAGTCCAAGACCTGATGTAACATTTAAACTATCTATTACTACTATATCTTCAGTTTCTAACATGTCCTTAGCTATACAAGCAGATTGATAAGTACCACTTAATTTAGATGAAAGATGTATTGATACTATTTTGTATCCTTCCTGAAGATACTTTTTATAACACTCCATAAACCTCTGAGGATTTACCTGGGCAGTTGTTGGAAATTGTTCATTACCATCCATTTTAATTAAAAGGGTGTGTAAATTTATATCCACACCATCTTTATAGGTATCTTCATCAAAGCTGACTAGGAGTGGAAGTACCTCAATATTATATTTTTTTATTATATCTAGAGGTAAATCAGAAGTGCTATCTGTTATTATTTTTATTTTTTCCATGGGTTTACTTCCTCCTATTTCATGGCTGGGAAATCCATCTGTCTTAAGGCTTCATATGCAACCACAGCTACTGTATTGGATAAATTTAAAGATCTAGTTGTAGTGTTTATCATTGGCACCCTTATGCAGCCTTCTGGATTGGTGTCTTTTACACTGTCTGGTAATCCTGACGATTCCCTTCCAAATACTATAAAGTCTCCCTGTTTAAATCTTACTTCATGATAAAATTTATCTCCATGAGTAGTAGAAAAATAGAAATTTGACTCCTTATACTTTTCTATTAATTCATTGTAAGATTCATATATTTGAACATCCAAATCTTTCCAATAATCTAAACCTGCTCTTCTTAAATGTTTTTCATCTAAACTGAATCCCAATGGTTTTATTAAATGAAGTTTGCAACCTGTGAGCACACAAGTTCTCGCTATATTTCCAGTGTTTTGTGGTATTTCCGGTTGAAATAATACTATATTTAAATTCAAAATAATACCTGATTTTCTGCTAAAGCTACAAGGCATCTTCAAAAATAGCTAGTCAGTATTCTTGTCTATTTTATGTTATGCTTAATTGCCATAACCCTTACATAGTCCACTATGCGCAAGTCATGGCTCTTCACCTACCACAAAATATTCTCAGAATCTTTCACTTGTTATTTTATTTCTGATGCCTAAATCAGGCTTTCACCTACCTTTCGTTTTATGCTCTTATTTTTCTTTAATATATAATCATATTCGCATCTATTTTTAGCCTATCTGAATATATTATTTCATAATAACACAAGAACAAAAACGTGTAAACAAGGTGAATTATATAATATAATTCACACTTTCTTCTCCAAAGCTCCTTATTATTCTATCTGTAAAAAATTCCTTCATTACCTTCAACTGTTCTTGTTCATACACATACTTTCCATATCCAAATTGCCCATATTTGAACTTTCTTACTTCTTCCTCCATAGGAAGAATACTTTTAGGATATACACTTAGAATATTTTCTTTTGCTCTTTTAGTAAATCTGTGTGATATTACTTCAAACTTTATATCCATCCCAGCAAATGTATTGCCTATGGTATCCACTAACTCACCATAAGAATTTTGCCATTGATCTTTTAAAAAAACTGGGGCAATTATAAAACCTAATTTATATCCCACTTCAGCAATTTTATATGCAGCATTTAATCTTTCCTTAAGCTTAGGGGTCTTATGTTCAAATTTTTCTATTATATCATCTATATTTATGCTAAATCTAACAGTTGTTCTACCGTTATGTGGTAGATTTAAAAGACTATCTACATCCGTATACTTTGTTACAAATCTAAAAATAGTGTTTTCCCTTTTTCCAAAAAACTCTATAGCCTTTCCTAAAGCTCCTGTATATTCTTCTACAGGCACAGGATCAGAAGTAGCAGCTCCTTCAAATATCGTTATATCTTCTTTTCTTTTAGCTGCATATTCTTCAGCCTTCTTTAATATATCCTCTACATTTACATAAATTTTTATATATGGTTTCTTACCCATTTGGGTATTTAAGTAGCAGTATTCGCACATGCCCATACATCCACTAACTAAAGGCAGCTGGTAATGAGCTGAAGGTTTACAGGTTTGGAATTCCGAAGATTTTCTAATTCCTACAACTAAAGTATTTTTCCCTTGTGAATACATTTCTGTTGATGTCTTTCCTGGTATTCCAGTTATCCTACCTGTGTTAGAGTATTTTATTTCTACATTTTCTTTTTTAAATCTATTTAATAGCTGTTTTCCTAAATCATATTCTAAAGCTTTTTCTTCAAATATTACTCTCTTGGGTACAAACACAAAAATCACCTCTAAGATATATTGTTCCAAACCTTAATAAAAATATTGAAATTTTCATTTTTTTTCTAAGTATGTTATTATCCCATTTGAAATATTTTTTGATAACCTTTTTAAAACTTCATCATTATTAAGCTTGTCCCTATCCTCAGCATTGGTTATAAAACCACACTCCACTAAAGCACATGGCATTTTACTATATCTTAATATTGCAATGCTTTGTTTCTTTATACCTTTATTTTCCCATTTATCACTTTTAACGACTTCCTTTTCTATAATACTAGCTAATTTTATTCTTTCTTCCTTTTGCTTTCCTTCTACATCATAATAAAGTGTAGTTATACCTTTAAATTTTATGTCCTTTAGAGAATTTACATGTATTGATACAAACACATTTGCTTCTGATTCATTTACCTTATTTCCTATTTCCTTTAGTGGTATAAGTTCATCGCTACTTCTTGTAAGTATAACCTTATATCCTTTATTTTTTAGACAAGCTTCTGTATACTTCACTATCTTTAGTGTCAAATCTTTCTCATACATATTTTTATAGCTTGTACCTTTATCCACACCTCCATGCCCTGCATCTAATACTACAACATTTTTTTTATCTGATCCTTTTGTTTTGTTTATATCTTTCGTTTCTCCTGTACCCTTCTTATCCACAGCCTTTACTACGGGAGATCCTTGTAAGATCTTATTTTCATTGAACAAAATTACACTTTTACTAAATAATAACAATAACAAAGTGAAAAAAATACAAGAAAACATAAACTTTTTCCTGTTAGCAATTCTCATACTTTCAATCTCCTTATAATTTTTTCTTAATATGAAAAAATTTCATAACTAATATTCAAATCACTGTAATTAATTATGTAATTTCCATCATATAATAGTTCACATTCAACTTAACTATAGTGTATATATATTATACCATTCATTGGAAAAAAATTACAATAAAATATTTATTTTCTTTTAATCAGAATATCACAATTTCCATATTCAAAATAAAAATGTAAAAATAATACAAATATATATTGACTATTCCTAATTACAGTTGTAAACTGAAATTGTAAATTACAATTGTAATCGGAATGGAGGTGAAATAATAATGTGTAAAATCCCTAAAATATCAAATGCTGAATGGGAAGTAATGAAAATAATATGGAACAATTACGAAATTACATCAACCAATATTATACAGGCACTAAAGGATAAGGCCGATTGGAAATCATCTACAGTTAAAAGTCTAATAAACAGATTATTAAATAAAAAGGCAATTGGTTTTAATAAATTAGGTAATGAGTATTTTTATTTTCCTTTGATATCAAAAGATGAATGTATAATATTAGAAAGTCACTCCTTTATCAATAGGGTATTCAATGGTTCTATTAAATCTATGCTCTTAACCTTTGTTGAATCAAAAGAAATATCTGAAACAGATATAGAGGAATTAAAAAACATACTAAGCCAATCAAGTAAAACGAAAGGTTGATGTGTATGGATTTTATAAACATTTTTGAGACAATTGTACTTTCATCTTTAATCGGTAGCGTAATTGTACTAATGATATTAATTATTAAAAGGATATTTAAAAACAACTTAACTTGTACCTTTTATTATTATATATGGTTGATATTATTGATAAAACTAATAATTCCCTTTGGGCCACAAACCTCTTTAAATATCTCTAATATATGTGAAAAATTTTATGTGCAGAGTATTACAAATGAGAATATACAAAAAACACAAGTCAAAAATTCACAACAACTTAAAAATACAAATTTAGGCAGTTCAACATCAATAGGTACTTTTCAGCCTTCAAATGAAAGTGTAATTAGTAACCCTGTAAACATACCTTTAAAAACCAAATTTAATATTGAAAAAGCATTATGTCTTGTATGGCTACTTGGAGTTGTATTATTAATAGGAATATTAGTTGCAGGACATAAAAGACTTAGAGAAATTGTTAAAACTTCTATAAAAGATATAAACATCACCCATAAAGAAATCCTATATAATTGTATGAATGCTATGAATATAAGAACTGAGTTAGGAATATCATACTCTCCAAAAATAAACAGTCCTTCTTTATGTGGATTAATTAAACCAAAGATATTAATTCCAGTCAGTGTAGCATTTACTGTTCGTGCTGAAGAATTTAAATATATAATAATGCACGAGTTATCTCACTTGAAAAACAAGGATATAATTATAAATTGGATTATAACTTTGTTGTCTGTGATTTACTGGTTTAATCCAATCTTGTTGTATGGCTTTCACAAAATGAGGCAGGAATGTGAATTTTCCTGTGATGCTCAAGTAATTTCTCGTTTAGGTGAAGGTGAAAATGTACAATATGGAATTGCAATAATAAAAATATTGGAGTTAGTTGGAAACAGTAGAAGACTTATGGGTACTACTTCAATGGTTATGAATAGCTCGGAAATAAAAAGGAGGATTATTATGATTTCAAAATATAAGAAAATGAGTATTAGGAGCATATTATTAGGTACTGTCGTTGTGGTTATCCTATGTACCTTAGGAGTTGCAATGAACATTTCAAAGGCAAGTTCAAATGAAAGTATTTCTAAAGCTGCAGCAGTACAAGCATCAACACCATTAGCTATTACTAAAAGTACAGCTAATAATACATCAAATGGAACAGTATCACCTATTATAAAATCATCATCAAGTGATAGTGCACAACCTATAGTACCATTTTCATCTGACATAGTAATTTACAATAGTCATCCTGATGAAGATTACCCATCTGGGGTAAAGGTAACTGATGTAGGTGCTTTAATTAATGATAAATTGCTTAAGGAGGGTCTAAATAGCAGTTTCATAAAATGTAGCCCTCCAGCAGAATATACAAAAGCATATCAATCTACACGTGATATAATAACTAAGAATGTGAAAAATTACACCAATACAGTTCTTTTGGACATACATCGAGATGCATCTGACACCAGTAATCCAGACTACAACACAAAAAAAATTATGCTTACACTGACAAAAGAAAGTCCATATTATGAGTCAAACAAAAAATTTACAAACCTTTTATCGAAAGAAATTGGACTATGCAGTTCTAATCAAATTAAACCAAATATAATTCAATATAAAAAAGGAGTATTATATTTTAATCAAGATTTATCTAAAAATTCAATACTTATTGAGATTGGAAACGATAAGTCTACTGACAGTGATATTGAAAATTGTGTAAATGCACTCGTTTCCGCATTAAAGAATGTTCAAAAGGTTTCTTCTAACTAACAGTTTCCATTAGATATATTTAGGATATAAATACATTGAATATATTTATCATATCATTATAAATGGTAATTCCTTAATGGGTTTTAATTTAATGTTAACAAATTACATGAGTAAAATAATCAAGGGTTTCAACCTAATGGCTGAAACCCTTGATTTTCTTATGTTTCATTAGTACAAAATAGATGCAGGTAGAGATATGTTTACAATAGATATTTCCAGACAAAAAATTATAAATAGAATAACCGAATATGGTAAATCAAGCTTCCCATAATCTAAAAGCTTGACAAATGGTCTTGAATAGAATATTATTGTTTCCACAGAAACAATAATGAGGTGATCAGAATTAATAAAAAAATCTTATATGAGTTTACACAATTATATAATTACCAAGATATGTTAAGCCAACTAATAAATGGAAAGTTAAATTTTGATTATAGTCTTACTGAAATTCATTGTATTGAAGTAATCGGTCAGGAAGCACAAATCAACGGTACAAAATTGGCACAGATAATGAATATAACTAGAGGAGCGGCAAGCAAGATTACGAAAAGATTAATGAAATATAAACTTCTTGAATGCTTTAAGTATCCTGAAAACAAGAAAGAAGTGTACTTCAGATTAACCGATAAAGGTATGGATATTTATAATCAACATGAAATTGCCCACAAAGCATGGGAGGAAAGAGATATTAAATTTTTAGAAACCATTAGTTTAAAGGAACGAAAGATAATTTTATCCTTTTTAACCTCATTTAACTGTTATTTAGAACAACTAATCCAGGAGGAATCATAATATGATAATTGATTTAACAACAAAAGTGAATAAGCAATTAATGGAGCAGTGGTTATCCACTCAAGAAAACAGGCATATTGCAACTGGTCATGTAGGAACTCATTTGGACATTTATAATAAGTCAGCAATACCTTTAGAATACTTTAAAAGTAGAGGTGTAATACTGGACGTGTCTGGAATTTCTGAAAAAAGAGAAATCGGTATGGAAGATGTTGCTGGAATAAATATCCCACAGAATAGTTTCGTACTAATTCGTACAACACGTAGTGAGAAAGAAGCTTATGGTACACCCGACTATTTTTCTAACCATCCGCAATTATCCAATGATTTGATTGAGTATTTATTGAGTATAAAAATACGTTTTATCGGAATTGACTGTTCTGGTATTCGCCGTGGAGATGAGCATGAAAAAGCTGATAGATTATGCGAATCGAAAGGAGTTTATGTGATAGAAAATCTTTCGAATTTAGACAGGTTAGCTGACGCTATAAGCTTTAAAATTTACACACTGTGGTTTAATGATGAAATCGCAACCGGATTACCTTGCCGCATTATCGCTGATATAAGATACTAAATCATGAACTGTTTGGTGTAGTTTTCATGCTGTCCACTCATCCTTAACCCAAAAACACCTCGCAGAAAACTAAGTATTTTGAACAGCTCCAAGTATGCAAACAGCTTAAAGAAGCACCCTTATCTAAGATCGGCTCTTTGTAGAGGATGCATGCCAATGCAATCAATTGTTAGCCAAACCCTTAAAAACCCCGTAAGCCTGCATGAATAAAGGAAAAGTTGACAAGCTCTCTTATCGAAAACTTGTCAACTTATCTTGGTGCGGATAGGGAGACTCGAACTCCCACGGTGTTATCCACTAGAACCTGAATCTAGCGCGTCTGCCAATTTCGCCATACCCGCAAAATATAATTTACATTAATCATATCACATTTTGTTAATTTAATGAACATATTGACAAAAAAAATGAAAACTGGGAATAAACGAAAAACTCCATTCATTCTCAATTCTCATCTCTCAACTATTTCTTAATCCCTTTTTTTATTACACCATCTACTGGTTTGTAATAATCATCAGAAATTAATTCTTCGCTAATTACTTTTCCACTTTGACTTGTAGTTTTTGTTACCTTTACCTTATAACCTGTATAAGGAGGCTGAACTGACTCTGTTTGACCCTCTGGCAAATTAGCATCGTCTACATATTTTACTTCTGGTTGTATAGTTTGATAAACTTGTGAATTTATATCTGTTACTATACTTGATAATGAATCATTAGAGTATATGTTAAATGCAACAACTCCACCAGAAGAATCTCCTTCTATGTATATAGGATAACTTAACGTATTTTTAAACTTATAGTCCAAGTTATCATAATCCACCGTAGCATCCATCCCTAGTGGTACATAGTGAGATGGTAATGTATGATGAGATCTTTCTGTTGATTTTATGTTTGCCCTTAACACTGCATTGTATAGGGTAGTTGATACTTGGCATATTCCCCCACCAAGTCCTGATTCAACTTGGTTACCTACAATTATACCTGCTGATTGATATCCTTTTTGGGCAGTTCTCTCTCCTACTACATCATTAAAACTAAAACTATCACCAGGCATTAATATTTTACCATTTATGCTTCTTGTAGATAAAATTATATTATTCGCTCTTTCTGATGAAGATATAGAACCATAATCAGTACTATATCCCCCTATTCTAGCGTTTATACTACCAATTTTATCTGATGTAATCTTTGCAGTTAAAGCTTCTGTAGGTGCTTGTATATTAACATCTTGCCCGACTTTTCCGTCTAATTTAGATATAACTTCTTTTTGAAGCTTATCTTTTTGTAGTTTTATTCCTTTTACATCTGGTACTACTGTAAAATTTCCGCCACTGCCCTTTAATGTAGCATCAACTGGATCCTTGTTTATATCCTTTTCGATACTATCCACCAATTCATTTACGGGCTTTACATTGTAGGTAAACTTCAAAGTATATTGTTTTTGTTTTGAACCCTTTATAATCATATATTTTTTTAATAGGTTCTCACTTTTGCCATATGTAAAGGCTTCATTTACAACATCATCCATATTATACTTAGGATTTAATTTAGAATAATCTAATATATAATTCCGGTCTGGGGTTTTTATGTTTATTTTCTTTTTTGCAATTACAGCCCCATATTTTTGTTCTATAATTTTTTTAGCTTGATCTTTAGTTTTTCCTGATAAATCTTCTCCCTCGATTTTAACACCTGGATATACAAGGTCAGACCAGGCTTTCACGGTATTATACTGATAAGTTATAAATCCTACTACACCTATTGCTAATACCCCAAGTGCTATAATTATTCCTAGGGGAAGCTTTTTCTTGGTGCCTTTTTTCTTTTTTCCCATGGGCATCACCTCTTCATTTATACCTAACCATTATACTATAAAAAACTTCTTATTTAAATTAATTTCTTATTGTAGAATTAGAGTATAAATTAAATACTACATTGCCCGCTGCAGTATATGCCTGAATATATATAGGATATGAGTATATGTTTTTAAATTTATAATCTATATTTCCATAATCTACTGTAGCATCCATACCTTGTGGAACATAATGTACCGGCATAGTATGATGTGATCTTTCTAATGCTGGTATTCCTGCTCTAAACACAGCATTATATAAAGTTGAAGATGTCTGGCATACTCCTCCACCTATTCCCGATTCAAATTTGTTTCCTACTATTACAGTTGCCCCTTGATAGCCTTTTTTTGCAGTCCTCTCCCCTACAACGTCATTGAAGCTGAATATATCTCCTGGCATAAGTATCTTTCCATTTATGCTTTTAGTAGCTAAGGTTATATTATTTGCTCTTTCAGGAGAAGATATTGATCCATAGTTTGTACTATAACTTCCAATAACTGTGCTTACATTTTTTAGCATGTCCCCTTTTATTCTGGGATTCAATACCTGTATAGGTGCATCAATATTGTTGTCTTCTCCTATGTTCCCATTTATCTTGCTCAAAATTTCCTTTTCCAACTTATCTTTCTCTACTTTCTTTCCATTAGTTTCATGACTAATATTAAATTTACCAGTACTAAAATCTAAAGATGCATCCTCAGGGTCTTTATTAATTTTTGATTCAACATTCTTAATTATTTCTTTAACTGGCTTTGAATCATAGGAAAATTTCAGCTTAAAATTTTCATTTTTAGGATTTTTTAATAATATATATTTTTTTAGTATATTAGAATTTTTTCCATAGCTTAACGCCTTATTTATTGCGTCCTCTACATCATATTTAGGATTTATTTTAGAGTAGCTTAAAGTATATGTCTGACCTTCTGCCTTTACATTTATATTTTTTTTATTTATTTGTTGTGAAAAGCTTTGGCTTATTATACTCTTAGACTCTTCCTTTGTTTTTTCTGAAAGATTTATACCCTCTACTGTTACTCCTGGGTAAATTAATTCATCCCAATATTTTATGTAATTATAGTGATAAATACCATATCCACAAGCTGTTCCTAATAGAATCGTCATAAACACAGTAAATGCTATTAACAAATTATTTTTAGAGCTTTTCTTCTTGCTCATTCTAGTTTTTCTCATAGTTATCCCCCTATCGTTTCTACTAGTTATTATACTATATGATTTATATTTTTTACATTGGATAATTATTATTTATAAATACTTCTTGAACTATTTAACTATAATCAATAAAATTAATATTAGTGTTTAAATTATTTATAGATTATGTGATTTATATGTAATCTATGTATAATAACGGCCATGGCAAGGGGCTTAATACCTTGCACAATTTATATTTATAGAGGTGTTTTAAATGGAATACAGCATAGAGAAAATTAAGTATTACATGGAAAGTATATTAAACATACCTAGTCCCAGTGGCTACACAAATAAAGTTATGGATTATATAAAAGAAGAACTTCACATTTTAAATGTACCTTATAGCATCACTAACAAAGGTGCACTTATAATTACTTTACAAGGAAAAGATTCAAATTATGAAAAAACTGTTTCTGCTCATATAGATACTTTAGGTGCTATGGTAAAAGAAATTAAGTCTAACGGCACCTTAGCTTTAACACCCATAGGTGGATTTATGATGACTTCCATAGATGGTGAAAATTGCACTATCCATACTTTAAATGAAGCTATCTATACTGGAACTATTCAAACTATAAAGCCTTCCGTACACATAAGTGGAGATGAGGCTCGTAATTTAAAAAAAACTGCTGAAAACATGGAGGTTATCCTAGATGAAAAAGTTTTTTCAAAACAAGATGTAGAACATTTAGGTATAGACGTAGGAGATTTTATATGTTTTGATACTAGAACCACTTTTACTGAAAAAGGTTTCGTAAAAAGCAGACATTTAGATGATAAAGCTAGTGCTGGAATAATTATGTATGCCATTAAATATATAGTTGAAAATAAAATAGTACTGCCTCAAACTATTAATTTTTTAATAAGTAATTACGAGGAGGTAGGTCATGGTGCAGCGTTTATACCCCAAAACACCACAGAATTTTTAGCATTAGATATGGGTGCTCCTGGTCCCGGTCAAAATTCTTCTGAGTACAGTGTATGTATATGCGCAAAAGATTCTTCTGGACCTTATGATTTAGACTTCAGAAAAAAATTAGTTCAAATATGTAAAGATAATGATATATCTTATAAAATAGACATATATCCTCATTATGGCTCTGATGCATCTTCTGCTATTAAAGCTGGTTGGGATATAAAAACTGGTCTTATAGGATCGGGAGTTTTTGCCTCTCATGCTTATGAAAGAACTCATATGGACGGAATAATAGCAACATTACAATTGCTTATAGAATATTGTAAAAACTAACTTTAAATGGTCAATGTTATCATTGTCCATTTTTACATTGAATTAACATTATGGAATTAAAGTGTTATAATTTAATATAAATTCTATTTTGACGGAGGAATCTTTATAAAATGCAAGAAGGCTCCATTATAAAAACTGAAACTAGTGAAATTAAAGTTAATACTAAACCTAATGTCCTAAAAAAAACAATTATAATTTTAGTAGTTTGTGTTTTTACTTTAACTAATTTATCAGGTTTTTGGTTAGGTAATTTAATTTATACTAAATGTTGTAAAGAACAAACTAGTAAAGGGGTTTCAAATTTATATCAAATATACAAAAACACCTTTAATGATAAAAGGTTTTTAAAGCTCAAAAAGGAAGAGATTACTGTACATTCTATATACGGATATAATATTAGTGGTACTTATATAGAAAACCCTGTAAAAACTGACAACACAGTGATTATTGTACATGGTATAAGAGGTAGTAGATGGGAGTCTATGAAGTATGCTGATATATATTTAGATAAAGGCTTTAATGCAGTTATTTATGATTCTAGATTTAGTGGAGAAAGTGGAGGAACTGATGTAACCTTTGGCTTCTATGAAAAATATGATTTAGATCAATGGGTAAAATGGGTGTCTAATAAAAATCAGGGGGGTATAATAGGTGTACATGGCGAATCTATGGGTGGTGCAACAGCTTTACTTCATTCAAAACTTAATGAAAAAAGCAAGATTGTTAAATTTTATGTGGCTGACTGTGCCTATTCCAATTTAGCAGAACTTTTAGCATTTAGACTTAAAGAAGATTATGGTATAAAAAATAAATTTATTTCATCATCAATTATCTTTTACACTAATATAGTTACATATTTACGCTCTGGGTTTACTTTTTTTCAGGTTTCCCCAGTGAATGCTGTCCAAACTGTAAAAACTCCTATAATGTTTGTTCATGGAGATCATGACAATTTTATTCCTTTCTCTATGAGCAATGATATGTATTATTTAAAAACAGGGTCTAAATCTATATATATAGCTCCTTATAGTGGTCATGCTCAATCCTATTTGTACAACAAAAAAGATTATACCAAAAAAGTTTATGACTTCTTAAACAAAAATTTAAAGTAATTAGGCATATGAAAGAAAATAACAAGTCAAAGATGCGACGGATATTTTGTGTC
>CAZKOJ010000054.1:0-24123 GCA_964554365.1 uncultured Clostridium sp.
AAATGAAGCGACTAGTTTCTGAACAATATATAGTAGCTGCAATACAGTTAAAATTTACTGTATTATTTGCATTTTGTTATAATATTATAAATTAAAGTTTTTTTATTGTTTCTTTTTCTACAGTTTCTTTTTCCGTTTTTTCTTTTAATTCTTCTGGTTTATTTTCCTTTTGTTCACTTATACTGCTCTTTAGGCATTTTGGAAGATCCATACCTGCTGTCTTGAATACATCTTCCAGTGGTGGTATTGATTTTAACATTCCTGAAAGGAAGTTTGCAGTTGCTGGTGCACCATTGCCACTGCCTCCCATACTATCCCAAACAGTAATTTTATCAATTTTAATATTTTTAATAGCTTCAACTTGCAGTTTAACAAGCTCTTCCATTTTATCAGCCATCATCATCATAACTGCACTTTCCGCACTATTTCCTGATGCTTGAACAATTTTTCCAAAACCTTCTGCTTGCTTACTTAATATTTCCATATTACCTTTAGCTTGGGCTTCCATTTTTGCAAGTATACCATCTGCTTCACCTTTTGCATGTCTTCTAATTCTTTCTGCTTCTGCTTCTGCATCAATTTCTACTTTTCTCTTTTCAATTTCTGCAAGAACAATAACATCAGCTTCTTTAGTAGCTCTTTCTCTTTCAGCACGGGCTTTTTCCGCCTTTTCCTCTGCTAGATAGGCTTCTTCCAACGCTTTAGCTGATTGAACCTTTTCTGCAGCTATTGCTATTCTATTTGCTTCTGCTTCTTTTTCTCTCTTTTCTGCTTCTGAATTAGCAATCGTAATTTTGGCTAAGTTTTCACCTTCTACGGCCTTAGCATTTGCCTCTGATACTTTAACTCTCTCAGCTTGCTTAGCATTAGCTTCACCTATAGCACCATCACGATTTTTCTCTGCAACAGATTGCTTTGCATCATTTATAGCTTTAGCTGCTGCTTCTTTACCAAGTGCTTGGATGTATCCTGATTCATCTCTGATGTCTGTTACATTTACATTTATAAGCTTTAAACCTATTTTTTTAAGTTCAGCCTCAACATTTTGAGACACATTGGCAAGGAATTTATCTCTGTCTGAGTTTATCTCTTCAATATCCATTGTGGCAACAACAAGTCTTAGCTGACCAAATATAATATCCTTTGCTAATTCTTGAATTTCATTTAATTGCAAGCCTAACAATCTTTCAGCTGCATTAGGCATAATTGATGGCTCTGTAGAAATACCTACTGTAAATCTTGAGGGTACATCAACTCTTATATTCTGTTTACTTAAAGCATTGGTTAAATTTACTTCAATAGAAATTGGAGTTAAATCTAAAAACTCATAACTTTGGATAACAGGCCAAATGAAAGCCGCTCCACCATGTATACACTTAGCAGAACGTGAATTACCCTCATCCGATTTTCCAGTTTTACCGTAAACTACTAGGACTTTATCTGATGGACATTTTTTATACCTAGCAAACACACCTAAAATTGTGATAAAAATAATAGCTATTATAATAGCCAATAGGATAACTGATGAAAATTCCATAACACAAATTTCCTCCTCTAAATATTAATCTATTTTTTCAACTAGTAAAAGCTGATTGTCAATAACTCTAATAACTGTTATTTTTGTTCCCGTTTGTAATTCTTCTCCATAAGTAACAGCATCCATAGTTCTAAGTACACCTTGAATTACAACTTGTATCTTTCCTATTCCTTTTCCTTCTTTAGGTAGAGTTAAATACACTTCTCCTTGTGCATTAACAGCATTTTTAATATCCATAGTTCCTTCTTCTGAAAGCTTTATAGCAGAGTAATATATAAATGACACTACAAACATAAGTATAAAGCCTAAAATTACAGCAAATATAATTGAAGTTAAATGTGACCTTCCACCTCTTACTGATGCAATTCCAGTCCAAGAAAACACTGTAAAAAACACCACTATACTTCTCATAGTAAATAACTTAAATTTAACATCAAATACCTCTGATGAACTTTCATGAGTAAACTCTAAACTATGATCGTGTGGCATATCATCTATAATCTCAAGATTAGCCTCTGCTCCATGACTCAATCCTAAAAGAGTCATAATTGTTTGTAGAACAAATATAGTACTAGAAGGTACTGCAACTATCCAAAAAAGTTTTTCAAAGCTAGGTATACTACTCCACCATTCTACCATAATATCCCTTCTTTCATATTTAAGTATCTATAAACAACTTTCTTGATTTCAGGTGGGGTTTATCTTCCACCTCAGCGCAAATTAATAATAATTTGTTCGTTAAATTGCATCATAAATTTTAGTTTACCATTTTACTATATTATACAATAAATCTATATATATTCCAAATTTAAAATCAATATTATTCAGCTTTAATCACTTCATAACCTATTCTAGTAATTTTAGGCATCCGAAAGAAAATAACAAGTCAAAAATTCTGAGGATATTTTGTGGTAGGCGAAGAGCCATGGCCTGCACATAGTAGACTATGTAAGGGTTATGGCGATGAAGCATAACTCAAAATATACCAGAATACTGATTAGTTATTTTTTTGAAGATGCCTTATACTATGTAACGCAAAAAGACTGGCATTAAGCCAGTCTTTTAAATATGTTATATAGTCTCCCAGCCCACGCTAGGTATGTTATCTATTAGAAAAAATAATATGTGATAGAATCTCCTAGTCAAAACTAGGTATGTATTTTACGCATCTTTATTAATGATATCACTAATAATTAATATAATCAATACATTAATTATAAATTTATTTAATAATATTCTATGTAAATCTTGTAATAAAATTACATGTCTAAAGAAATTTTTAACTTAGGATTTAAAAATCTCTTCATAAAATCAGTATTAAGAGTTGCAATATGTCTTCCTAACCGGGCTTTGGAAAC
Organism: uncultured Clostridium sp.; assembly: GCA_964554365.1. GTDB lineage: Bacteria > Bacillota > Clostridia > Clostridiales > Clostridiaceae > Clostridium_AM. Next base: position 2,896 of record CAZKOJ010000054.1, read on the forward strand.
AACCTTAAGTTGTTCACATAAAACAGTTCCTGTAATTTTATTTCTTTCTCCAATTTCTAGTTTATAATCACTTTCTCTTATTTCTAAATGTGTGGCTATTTTTTTATGTCTATTTGATATTGGAACTATGATTGTGGTAGGTCCTTTTTCGTTTCCAGTGTCATTTTGTATTATTATTACAGGTCTAACTTTATTTTCTTCGGAACCTATATTTTTACCCAATTCACAAGTCCAAATTTCTCCCCGTTTTGGAATTGTAGTAATTCTTTCTGATATGTTATCGTTAATATTTATTTTATTATTTACCCATTCTGCGTACTCAAAAATTTTCTTTATATCATATGCTCTTTTTTTTAAAAATTCTATCTTTTCGTTTTGTGCTAGCTTATCATAACTTATATTTATATATTCTTCTAAAAGTCCTTGTATTGTTTTTTTAGTAACTTCAATATATTTCTCAAGTTCACTATTATTCATGTTTTTTATGTCATTATTAGTCATAACTTCCCTCCTCCTCCATCATGTATTAATCATAAATCAAAAAATAAATTATTACAATATATTTACTTCTATATACACATAATATTATTAATTTTCTAATAAACAGAGTTCTTAGTTTCAGTTCAGCTTTGCATTTCCATAAATTCATTTTATTAACTATAATTATTTATGAAATAAAGGATAACCTATATACTATAAGAAAATTTAACTTATTAATAGTAAATTCTCTTCTTTAAATACATTAAAATATCATATAGGATAGGGCAAATAAAGTTAAAGCAGGTGATTTTGTGAAAAAGGCTATCTATTCCACCATGTATATTTTTTTTATTTTTATGTGTTTAACTATACCATCAAATAATAGTAAAGATTCAATGCACTTATGGTCTAATAATTCTATTAATAATAAAGTTTTCAGTTATACACCAGTAGATTCGAACGTAAAAACTACATATCCCAAAGAGGTCTTTTTAACTTTTGATGATGGTCCCTGCGTTAATAATACAAAGAAAATATTGAAGATATTAAAAGATAATAATGTAAAAGCTTCTTTTTTTATAGTAGGAATGAAAGGAGAAGAGAATCCTCAAATATTAAAGGAAATAAGTGATAGTGACATGAGTCTTTGTATACATACTTATTGCCATGATTACAAAAAAGTGTATAAGAACTTAGATGCATACCTTAAAGATTATGAGGCTTGTTCAAATGTTATAAAAAATGTAACTGGAAAAAAACCCGCTCCATACATAAGACTTCCTGGTGGTTCTGACAATTTAGTTACAAGTAAAGACAATTTACAGGCTATTAAACAAACTTTAAACTCAAAAGGTATAAGGTACGTAGATTGGAATGTATGTTCTGGCGATGCAGTAAGTCATGTGGTAGAGGTAGATAAGATTAAGTCTAATGTAATGACTCAATGCAAAAATAAAAACCTTGCAGTAATTTTAATGCACGATACTTATTATAAACACTTTACTGTAGAGGCGTTACCTGATATTATAAAATATTTAAAAGATGAAGGTTTTGTATTTAGAACCTTTAACGATTTAACTCCCGAAGAAGATCAACAGATGCGAAATCTGAAAATAATAAATAGATAAAAAAAAGCTTCAAGTGGGGTTTAAGACCCCACCTGAAACCTAGAACTCTGTTTACACTATTTTTTCTTACTTTCCCTATTTACAAGAAATTCTTTAGCTTTAATCTCTAGACTATCATCTAGTGGTTCTAAACTCATTTCTCCATACTTATTAGATAATGCTGTTCCAATAAGCCTATCTGCTAATTCAGGATTTTTGGCAAGAAGCGAACCATGACAATATGTAGAAAAACAATTTTTATATATACATCCTTCATAGCTATCTTCTCCATTATTTCCATAACCTGCAATTACTTTCCCAAGGGGCTTTAAATCTTTTCCAATATAAGTTCTACCTGAATGATTTTCAAAACCTACATAGGTTTCCTTAAATTCTTCATTATATATCACTGTATTTCCTATAAATCTATTAGTTCCACCTTCCGTATATACATCCATAATACCAAGTCCTGCTAATTTTTCTCCATCAGGTGTAGTATAGTATTTCCCAAGCAATTGGTATCCTCCACAAATAGCTAAAAATACTTTTCCACCTTCTATATATTCTGATATTCCAAATTTTTTAGTTTGGTTTAAATCATCTGAAACTATAGATTGTTCATAGTCCTGACCGCCACCAAAGAAAGCTATATCGTATTTTGAAGCTTCAAAAGAATCTCCAAGAGATATATTAAATATATTAACATTTATTCCTCTTTGTTCTGCTCTATGCTTTAAAATTAGGATATTTCCCAAATCTCCATATACATTTAAAAGATCTGGATATAAGTGACATATATTAAGTTCCATAATATTTACACTCCTTTATTACTTATGACGACTGTTACGTCCTAAGTCATCTTCAAAAAATAATTAGTCAGTGTCCTGGTCTCTTTTGTTTCAGATACCTAAATAAGTTCGGCTAAAATTCAAATGAAGTTTGTACACTAACCCTTGTTATAAATTCCTTACCACAAATTTTTAATATACCCTCTAGTATTAAGGTATTTTCTAAAGTTTATCATAGCAGTATAGGTAGCAAGTACGTAAATTGTATCATTACTACATTGTTTTATTTCAGTTAATAACTCTTCATAATTTTCACACATTGCAAATTTATCCTGTGAAAAACCTGCAACCTTAAGTCTTACAGCCATATCATAAAGTCTTATACCTGAAACCATTATTTTATCAATATCTAGTAAAGTTAACTGTTCAAAGTTAACATCCCATATCCATGATACATCTCTACCATCTGCATAGTTATCATTTAAAAGTACTGATAGAGAAAACTTTCTTTTATCTAAACTTATAGTATTTATTGCTTGATCATATCCAGCTGGATTTTTAACTAAAATTATTTTTATATCCTTGCCATCTATGTTTATACTTTCTTGTCTACCAAAGCTACTCTTTTGACTTTTTAGTGAATTAAAAATTACAGAGTTTTCAATTCCACATACCTTTGATACAGAATACGCACATAGCGCATTGTATATATTATAGGTTCCTGGCTGATTTATATAATATTCATTGCCGTTTATTATAACTGAGGAGCCTTCTGGAGTTTGTTCTCTTATTTCATCCACAGTATAATCTAATTCAGGCCTTTTATATCCACAGCTTTCACAGTAAAAATCCCCTAAATGATTATAAGTAATATAATTATATTTATATGCACTTTTACATTTTTTGCAAAATTTAGCATCAGCATTTATGTCTATTTGTGTGTTTTTATTATCAGAATCATTAAAACCATAGTAAATGGTTCTATTTGGAAGACCTAAATCTCCAAGTAGTGACTCATCACCATTTAAAACTAAATTTGATAATGGAACTTTTTCAATTCCTTCAAGAATTTTTTTAAGTGTAGTATATACTTCACCATATCTATCTAACTGATCCCTAAATAAATTAGTTACAGTTATAACTTCTGGAGTAACATATTCTGTAATAAACTTTACATTTGCCTCATCACATTCAATAACAGCATATTTTGCTTCTGCACAATTTGAAAAAGAAAAATGCTCCACAAAAGAAGCAACTATTCCTGGAAACATATTAGCACCTGTACTGTTTGTGATTACATATTTTCCACTATCCTTTAGCGTATTGTATATCATACTTGTAGTAGTAGTTTTCCCATTAGTACCCGTTATAAGTATAATTTTGTAATCTTTACACACAGTTTTTAAAATATTTCTATCTAACTTTAAAGCAACTCTTCCTGGAAAGTTACTTCCCCCCTTAAACAAAATCTTTGATAAATTCATTACTATTTTAGAAATTATAATGCTAAAAAAAGATTTTATGCTAATTTCTCACACCACCCTTTGTTTATTAAAATTAAATATATACTATATTTAATTATTTAATTTTAGTAATCTTTAAATTTTATAACTAACTCTAAATATTATAATACAATATTAGTTTTTTTACATCAAAATTTTTATTCCATGGCTATCGATTTCCAATAACAAGCAAAGGACAGCTAACAATCTTCTACTATTGATTCAAAGCATTGTTAGCTGTCCATATTATTTTTAATTAAAATTATCCATAACATGGTAAATTAATGTTGTTTTTTTATTTTTTGTATACATTCACTATTTTATAAACACCTTCTGGAAAAATATTTTCATAACCATGAAAATGATTCTTATGCCAATTCCATGCTGTTTCTATTATATTTTCCAGTGAATTATATTTAGGTTTCCACCCTAGTTCCTTTTTAGCTTTATCAGAAGAAGCTATTAGAACTGCTGGATCTCCTGCCCTTCTCTGGTCAATTTCTGCTGTTATATTAACTCCTGTAACTTCTATTGCTTTATCTATAACCTGCTTAACAGAAAATCCTTCTCCATTACCCAAGTTATAAATTGCACTTTCCCCTCCTGCTTCCATTCTTTTTAAAGCAAGTAAATGTGCTGATGCTAAATCAGTAACGTGAACATAATCTCTTACACAAGTTCCATCTTCTGTAGGGTAATCATCTCCAAATATCATGATTTTCTTTCTTTTACCCATTGCTACCTGAAGTATTATAGGAATTAAGTGAGTCTCCTGTTTATGATCCTCTCCTATTTCTCCACTTATATGTGCTCCTGCTGCATTAAAATATCTAAGACAAGTATATTTTATTCCATATGCATTGTCACACCATTTCAAAATTTTTTCTACAGCAAGTTTTGACTCTCCATAAGGGTTTGTAGGCAAAGTTCTATCAGTTTCAACTATAGGCACACTTTCTGGCTCACCATAAGTTGCTGCAGTAGACGAAAATACTATATATTTAACATTATAATCCTTCATAGCATTTAAAAGATTTATTGTAGATCCCATATTGTTTTCAAAATATTTTAAAGGCTCTGTTACACTTTCACCTACTAAAGAATCTGCTGCAAAATCTATAACTGCACGAATTTTATTTTCTGTAAAAACTTTATCTAAAATTTTTCTATCTCTTAAATCTCCTATATAAAGCTTACCTCCTACAGCTTCAGCTGCGGCTCTATGACCTTTTTCCATATTATCTAGTATTACTACTTGTTCATTATTTTCTTTTAAGTAAGCTACCATATGGCTTCCTATATATCCTGCACCGCCACAAACTAAAATTGCCATTTCAAATCCCTCCTCGCTAAAAAAACATTTTGCTATACTATACCATAATTAAACAGTTATTTCAAATTACCTTTGATCTACTAACTTTTTGTCCGATGGCTACCATCCGTAACACCTCCATCCTCTTCAAGGCGGGGGATAACGGCTGCTACGCCCCTGGATAAGTTCTTCTAAGACTCAGATGGAGAGATGTTAAATGCCTAAATATCATTTAACAGGCATATTTGCTGGTGTCAACCAGTAATTTGCCCAGTGTCATAAGCAAACTCCACCTGAGTCTAAGAATCACTTGATAATTAAATTTTTTCTACTACAATTTCCTCATGTTTTACATCTACTCCTAAAGTACACCCCTCATATATATCACCCAAAATAATTTTTTTTGCAATGGATGTTTCTAATGTATTTTCAATGTATCGCTTCAAAGGCCTTGCACCATAAATTGGATCATAGCCTTCTATTGCCATAAGTTCTTTAGCCTTTTCAGTTATTTTTAATGATATATTTTTATCTTTAAGTCTTTTTCTTATATCTTCAAGGAATATATTAATTATACCTTTTATTTCTTCTGTAGCTAAAGGCTTAAATAATATAATATCATCCAATCTATTCAAAAACTCTGGCTTAAACTTCATCTTCATTTCATTCATAACTCGTGTACGTATATGTTCTTCTATTCCCTTGTTTTCTTTGTTTTCTAGAAGATAACTACTTCCAATGTTTGAAGTCATAATTATTATACAGTTTTTAAAATCTACAATCTTACCCTGGTTATCTGTAAGCCTTCCATCATCTAATATCTGAAGGAATATATTAAATACATCTTCATGAGCCTTTTCTATTTCGTCAAATAATATTACACTATAAGGTTTTCGTCGTACAGCTTCTGTAAGCTGTCCTCCCTCTTCATAGCCTACATATCCTGGAGGAGCTCCTATGAGTCTAGATACAGAATATTTCTCCATATACTCTGACATATCTATTCTTACTATATTTTCCTCACTATCAAATAAAGTTCTAGCTAAAGTTTTAGCAAGCTCAGTTTTTCCCACACCAGTAGGTCCAAGAAATATAAATGAACCTATAGGTCTTTGTGGGTCCTTCATACCAGCCCTTGCCCTAATAACCGCATTAGAAACGGCAGTTACTGCTTCCCTTTGACCAATTACTCTCTCAGAAAGTTCTTCTTCTAATCTTAAAAGCTTTTGCCTTTCTCCCTCTACAAGATTTGATACAGGTATTCCAGTCCACTTTGAAACTATTTCAGAGATTTCCTTCTCTGTTACCTCTTCCTTAAGCATAGCAGTTTGGTTATTTTCTCTAAACATATCTTCTTTTTCTTTTATTTGTGCCTCAAGCTTTGGCAGTACTCCATACCTAGGCTCTGCCACTTTATTTAAATCCTATTCTCTTTCTGCTTTTTCAATATCTCCTCTAGCAACATCTAACTGCTCTTTAAGATTTCTAATACCCATTATTTGAGATTTTTCTTTTTCATATTTTGCTGTCATTTCATTATCTTTATCTTTTAAATTACTTAGATCTTTTTCTAAATATTTTAGTCTTTCCTTAGAAGCTGTGTCTTTTTCTTTAGATAAAGCTTCTTTTTCAATTTCTAACTGAAATATTTTACGTTTAACCATATCCATTTCTGTAGGCATACTATCTATTTCTGTCCTTATCATGGCACAAGCTTCATCTATAAGATCTATTGCCTTATCTGGCAGATATCTTTCTGTTATATATCTATCTGAAAGCTTTGATGCTGCAACAATGGCTGAATCATGAATTCTTATACCATGGTATATTTCAAACTTTTCTTTAAGACCTCTAAGTATTGATATAGAATCCTCCATTGTAGGTTCATCTACAACTACAGGCTGAAATCTTCTCTCTAAGGCTTTATCTTTTTCTATATATTTTCTATATTCATCAAAAGTAGTAGCTCCTATACAGTGAAGCTCTCCTCTAGCTAGCATAGGTTTTATAAGGTTTCCAGCATCCATAGAGCCTTCTGTTTTCCCTGCTCCAACTATAGTATGAATTTCATCTATAAATAAAATTATTCTACCTTCACTATTTTCTACTTCCTTAAGTACAGCCTTAAGTCTTTCTTCAAATTCCCCTCTAAACTTAGCTCCAGCAATAAGAGCACCCATGTCCAAGGAAAATATTATTTTATTTTTAAGACCTTCTGGTACATCTCCCTTTACAATTCTCTCTGCTAAACCTTCTACTATAGCAGTTTTACCTACTCCTGGTTCTCCTATAAGTACAGGGTTATTTTTAGTTCTTCTTGAAAGTATTCTTACAACTCTTCTAATTTCCTCATCTCTTCCTATAACAGGATCTAATTTATGTTTTTTAGCTTCCTCCACAAGATTTCTTCCATATTTCACTAAAGCTTCGTAAGTTCCTTCTGGATCCTGGGTTTCAACTCTTTGGTTTCCTCTAACTTTAGATAGAGCATTTAAAAATCCATCCTTATTAATGTTAAATTTTTTTAATATATCTCCAACCTCTTTAGAATCCACTTCCATTAGTCCAATCATTACATGCTCTACACTTATATAAGAATCCTTAAATTTTTTAGCAGCATCTTCTGCCTTTACAAAAACCTGTTCAAACCTCCTTGTAGCATAAACAGACGCATTTTGTGCGCCTTCTCCTAAAACTTTAGGCATTCTATTTAAAACCTTATTAGTTTCATCGTTAAGCTGTCTTATATTTACTCCCATTTTACTAAAAATATTAGGAATAAGACCATCAGCTTCAGCCACTAAAGCTGAAAATAAATGAATGGTATCTACTTGCTGATGATTGTGTCTTACAGCTGTTAACTGAGCTTCATTTAAAGCTTGCTGAACCTTTATAGTTAATTTTTCTATATCCATAAAAAACCACCCCTTAAACTTAAATTTATGTATTATATTTATTATTTGCCCTTTAATAACTATTATAATCAATTTTGTTAAGGTTTCAATATGTATAATGATAATAATTATTACTAAGTTATTAATTCTTATGCTGTAGTAACCATTAGATTAAGTGAATGTTGTTAATTATTAAAACATTGCCAGCATGCATAAAAGACCAAATTTTGTAGACAATATTATATGTAATTAATATTTTATATAGGAGGTATGACAAATGATACAACAGAAAATGAACCATGCTAATCCAGGAATCAAATGTATTGTTAATACTTGTCACTATTATATGCAGGGTGATCAATGTTCAGCAGAACGTATAGAAGTTCAACCTAAAAATGCACGTGATACACAAGAAACAGATTGTGCAACATTTATTACAGAAGCTCAAGCGAATTTATAAGTTTTCATACCATATTATTATTTTAAGGTATGATCATTATTAACTCTCTTTCAAAAATAACTAATTAAAATACCGTAAAATTCATTAAAGTGTACCCTATAATGAATTTTACGGTATTTTTAGTTCGTATTTCAACAGTATTAGTATTAATAAAATTTTAGAATATTAATTTCCCATCTAATACAGTGACAGCAGTACCACCTATTTTTATCTCATTTATTTTATTATTTTCTTTTGAAATAGTTACATATACACAACCTGGTCTGTTTACTTCCTGTCCCTCTTCTCCAATTAAATTTATATTTTCACTAAATTCCATTAGCTTATTATGAATAATATAAGATGCAACACATCCATTACCAGTACCACAAACAGGATCTTCTGCTACTCCAACAAAGGGAGCTATAGCTCTCATATGATAATTATAGTTTTCATTTAATGTCTCTAAGCAAAATGGAGTAATTCCAATTATATTATATTTCTCACTTATTTCTTCAATAGCTTTTAAATCTGGTTTTATATTCATAAGTTTATCTAAATTTTTCACGCCAAATACTAGCCACCATATCCCAGTATTTACTTTCTTAGCAGGTATATCTATCAAATCATCTTCATTAAGTCCAATAAGTTTTGCAATGCTCTTTTTATCCATATCAAAATCTTCAAATTTAGGTGAGGGTTGTGTCATCATAAATACTTTTTCACCATTAATATTTACTAATTCAATAGGCAGCACACCAGCCTTAGTTTCTTGAAAAAATATATCTTTACTTAAATCTAATTTTCCCTCTTCATGTAGTGCAGAAAATGTGCCTATAGTTGCGTGACCACATAAGTCTACTTCGAATTTAGGAGTAAAGAATTGTACTTTAAAATCTGCAACTTCAGAAGATGAAACAAATGCAGTTTCAGACAGATTCATTTCTCTTGCAATTTTTTGTTTTTCATCCCGAGTTAAGCAAGAAGCATCAGTAACAACTCCAGCAGGGTTGCCACCAAAAGGTATTGTCGTAAAGGCATCAACTTGTTTAATACTAATAGTTTTCATTTTTATCACTCCTATTAATTTTTTTAGAAATATATATTTCATGCTCTATAGAGCGTGAACTTATAAAGATAATATTTGAATTTCTTGTCCAAATAGATATTCCATCATTTTCCTCAGTAACTTGGCCTGTAAGAACTTCTTTTCCATCAACAACTAGAGTTAACCATCTGCCACCTACCTGTTTCTTAAGCTTTTCCTCTGAACCATGGTAATGTATATTATTAATTCCATCTATCTTGACTTTCCCATAAAGCAGTATATTTACTACAACACCACGATTAACTGCTCCAACAAGCTCATTCTGAAGATATAAAGCTTCATTTTCCCAAAGTGAAATCATTAATTCATTCCTTGCTTCATCAATCATCTGTCTAGCCTTCTTCATGGTTAAATCATATCCTTTAATATTCCAAACATAATCCAACTTTTCTCCTTGACTTAGTGCGGGAAGACTTTCTCGCAAGATATTTATAGATTTTTCAAAGTTGGTATGTACGGTTTTTAATAATTCTTCTGGCGGCAAAGGAACATATTTTGATGGTTCAGATCCGATAGTAAGTACTATTCCTGAATTAGTAAGTCTTGAAATATTCTCATAAACTTTAGCCTGTGGTACTCCTGAAAGTTTGCTTAATTCATAACCTGTCGCTGGATTTTGTTTCAGTAAAGCTATATATATTTTTGCTTCATAACTAGTAAAACCAATTTTCTGCATTTCTTTTAGTAATTCATCCATTAAATATTTTCTCCTTTAAAAGTAGTTATTATATTTAATAACTACTCAAGTAGTTATTAAATTAAGTATAAAGCAATTCACCTTTGTTGTAAATATGAAATCGCTTAAATAAATTAATACGGCAGTATCATAGAAACCTATACACTAAATTAGATTACATAACTATTGACAAAACATGTACGTTTGATTATAATGAGTAATAAGTCAATGAGTTGTAAATCATCTAAAAGAGGTTAGTGTAATGTCAGAAACTAAAAGGCAGAAACAAAAAAAATTAACTAGAAAACACTTGATAGAAATAGCAATTAAGCAGTTTGGTGAAAATGGAATAATAACGACTCGAACTGCCGATATTGCCAAAGTTGCAAATGTTTCACACGGGACGGTATTTGCACACTTTTCAACACAGGAAGAATTGTTAATATCTGTAATTGAGGAATTTGGAAACAGAATCACACAGAGACTTCACGAATTGGTTAATACAAACAGTAGTTTATTTGAAGTTTTAGACGCCCACATAACAGGTTTAATTGAATTTGAACCCTTTTATACCAGGTTGATTATCGAAAGGCGTCTACTTCCTGAAAGTGTTCGTAATACTTATATTATGATTCAATCCACCATTTCATTTCATATTAGTATAGCTGCGGAGAAGGAGATAGAAGAAGGTACCCTCCGTAAAATTCCTATACATCTAATTTATAATACATGGATAGGATTAATTCATTATTACATAACCAATGGTGATTTATTTTCTCCTAATGATTCTGTTTTAAAGCAATACCGTCATGAACTATTACAACATTACATGAACCTAATTACAAAATAAAAAATAGATGATTGTAGAATTGAAAGTTAAAAAATGTGGATAACTTTTGACTTTTTACTTAAAAATGCACCAAAAAAAATTACGCCAAAAAGCCTTTTGGTAAAAAGGCATGCGTAGCATGTGGTCTAATATTTAATTGAGGATATGTTGATTAAGCTGCTATTATTAGAAGTTTATTTATACTTCTAATATACTCTGGTTTGTTTATGGCGTAGGCCAGCATTACATTTATAAGTTTAGAAATAGCAGTTAAGTATAGGTCTGAACGCATAGTTGTTGTATTTACTGTTCTTGGTTCTTTAACGCAAGGATTGCATTTAAAAGAAGCTATAGATCTTTCAATACATGCACGAGTAGGATATTTTTCATCCCACTCTGACGAGTTTCTCTGAACACCAGGATAAAGTCTAAAATCTTTATCAGGATAAACATATGTCATACGACCACTTTTTTTATCAGTACAGGGATTTTCACAGATATGATAGCATTTACCCTGTTTATCTCTAAAAGATTTTGGGCAAGTAAATTTAAACCTCAAGCTTCTGTTTTTACCTTTACAAGGTCCTTCAGATTTAAATTCTTCGTTAGTTAATGGGCAAAGATGAATTCCATAAGTATTATACTCTAGATCTTTAATTTTGCTATTAGCTTGATTACGAGGGTTAAGAGGAATAAGTACTTTTTCGAATTTCAAATGTTTAAGTAAGCCAAAGTTATCATAGCTATCAAATTCTGAATCACCTAAAAAAGTTTTAAATTTGAAGTTAGAATGGACTTTTAGGTTTTCTAAAAATGGCATAATAACTGGTTTTAATGAGGCATTATCATAAAAATATTTTTGTTCTTCAGGGGTATCAAATTCTTTTTTTTCTACAGATTCATAAAAATCCTCATCGAAGAATTTTATGTTTAAAGGAATGCCCAAACCATTGGTTAAAAGTCCAAATTTGTAAAAGTAACCAAAATGGCCATTAACAAAATCTAACTTAATATTAGAATTAGCCTGTGCAAGTTTAGGCATGTTTTTATATGCGGCAGCATAAGGGTTAAAATCTTTCTTATTTGTAGCTTTAGCATAAGATTTTTGTCTATTAATTTCAGTTACAAGCGTTTTAGGATTATTTTCTTTAACTCTTGGTTTTAAGCCAGAAGTATCGTATATAAGCATAGAATTAAGGTTTTTGTCAGGTGAATCATCTGGAAGAGTATTATTAATATTTTCACAGATATCAATGACTTTAAGAGCCATAGAATCAAATAAATTAGCGATATCATTTTCAAAATCAGTTTTGAATCTACTGAAAAACGATTCATCAGGTATGGATTTATAGAATCCACAGAATTCTCTTATTTCAGTAGAAAATATAAGAAAAATTGTTAATAAAACAGTAGTGGGTATATGAAACATTTGCATGATTATTAGTGCTGATAATACAGAAGAAAGGTCATATTCTCTATCTTTACCTAGGTCAGAATAGTAATGTTCTTTAAATGAATTAGGGATAAAGGTATTAATATCAAAATTATCAGTAAGTAATTTAATGAACCCTACGGGTTGTTTAGTAGTCATGTGTTTTAATTCAGATACCTGTTCAAAAATATTAACTTGTTTAGATTTATTAAGACAAAACATGTTTGTTCTCCTCCTCTGTGCTTTATTATTTTGTGTGGTAACATTTATTATTTCATAGTGGAGGAAAATATAAAAGCCTAACGGCTAAAAAGTTAGGCGAATCAACGCTTGCGGAATTCCGCAAGCGACTAAAAATAAAAAATATAAGGAGGAAAACAAAATGAAACAATGTATTGCATGTGGAATGCCTATGAAAAGTCCAGAAGATTTTGCTATGGGGGATTCAGAAAAAGAATATTGTAGATACTGTTGTCGTCCAGATGGAACAATGCAATCCTATGATGAAAAATTGAATTCTTTAACTAGCTTTATCATTAAAACACAAGGACTAGACGAGAAAGCAGCAAATTCTGCTGCAAAATCAATGATGGCTAAACTTCCTGCCTGGAAAACTAATTAAACACAATACACTTGGTAATAAAAAATTAAAAATATCTTCGGTATGTATAACCCAGCTAAATATAACAAAAGACAATTACATTTAAGTAATTGTCTTTTCTGTACAATACATTGTTTTATTCACTTTTACAGTGTTGATGCTAAATTGATTAAATTTTTCATATTTTCCTCTTAATTTCGTCATGTTTTTTATTATCTTATAATATATAATCTACTAAGATCTGTTGAATCTATAGCTTCGGAAATTATATCTATTATACCTGGTAATAAATGAAAGAAATCTTCCCAAGTTGTATACTCAACTATTTTATTCTTTTCAAACTTATATACTTTCCCATTGTATTCTATTTCTTTGTTATCGTATATCCACATTTCATTATTATGAGATATTGCATTCCTAATGTATGTAATGATTGTAATTGCGTCATATTCCTTGATATTCAATTTATAAAATAAATTTTTATAAACTTTTGAAATCCTACTATCTTCAATATCATATTGTTTTGCAAACTTTCTAAAACTAAATTCTATCGTAGAGCAAATCATCATGATAAATCCTATTTTTATAATAGTATCATTTATTGCTTTATGTTCTTCTGTATAATTTGTACCGCTTTTGCATGAAATATCTTCCAATGATTTTTTATTGGAAATACAATTTAAATTTGCAGCTTTCATTATATTGCAAACATTTTTTAATATCAAAATTCTCTCATCTTTATTTTCTTTCCACTCTGGGTGATTTTTTACTGTTTCATCATAAAATTTTTCAAAAGGATTGATACATTTTTCAAAAAAACCATGAAATTGTTCATCATTCATATTTAAAACCTCCATTTTGTATAATACTATAATATTAACACATATTTTATATTATTTTTCATTATATGAAATCAAACCATCAATTTAAGATTCCTGTGCCACCTTCGGCATAAAGCACAAAAACCATCCCTATAATTTAGGATGGTTTTTTAAATCACATTTTTTTTTCTAATTGAATAGCAAAATTAAGATATTTTATAGACTCTCTTACGTTATCCATTCTATGATACATATTACCCATTTCCATATATCTTCTGTATATTTCACTATTAGTAGCAAACTTCAATAGCGCATCTAATGATAAATTCATATACATTTCTGCTGCAGTAAGATTGCCTTCTTTTTCTAAAATCAGAGCTTTATAATAATAAGCTCTTTCTATAAATACTATATTATTCAAATTTATAGCATAATTTAAAGTTTCATCACAAATTTGCTGCGATTTATCTAAAACGTTGTTTTCAATTAATTTACTTATATTCATAAGCATAAAATTAACCAAAGCTTCCTTATTTTCTTTAGGATAACATTCTAAAGCTCTGTTTATATAGCTTATAGCTTTCTCTTTAATACCTATAATATTTAAATTAAACATAACTACAGCATAATTATATATAGCTTGAGATTTATGAGCTAAATCATTATTATATAACTCATAAGATTTTTCCTCATATTGTTCAAAACTTCTCATATCTTTTTTTCTAAGACACAATATAGCAAGCATATGATATGATTCAGCTTTTTTAATATCATTTTCTACATATTCAACTAAATCTATAAGCTTAATGGCTATTTCATAAGCTGTATCGTAATTTTGCAGCATTACATAACAAGCTGCTTCATTATAGGTTGCTCTTGCAAGTAGCCTGTAGTCTTTGTTTTCTTTAGAAACTTTTATTACATTATTATAGTAGTTAGCAGCCTGAGAAAATTCCTTAGTATTATAAAAAAATCTAGCTATATCCATATAGTATATAGTTCCATTTTCTTCTGTAAAACATCTTTTCCAATAATCATAGTACTTAGATATTATAAGTTGTATTTTCTCAATTTTATTTTGATCTAAATAATAATTAAATAGTAAATGCATTATATTAAACGATACATCAAAATAAGAGTATTCCTCTACAAATTTTAAGTTGTATTCTAATGAGCTTTCATATTCATCAGAATATCCTGTTTTCTCTATATCCTTAACATTTCTCATTACTTGAGATTTAATATCTTGTTTTAAATAAGCTGAATCTATTTCGAGCTTTTGGGATATAAAATTTAATATCCATTCTTCAGGCTTTATTTTATCGTTTTCAATACAACTCATTTTTGAAACTGATATCTTATCTTCACATAAATCCTTTAACGTATACCCTTTGTATATCCTAGCTCTTTTAATCTTTTCCCCTGTAGAAAGTATCTCCATAATTATCACCTATCCACACTAAGAATTCCTTAATATTCCAAGCTTTTTAAAAGTTTCTACACCTTCATTTAAATACTTAGCTGCTTCTTTATCTCTGTTATTATCTATGTAAAACTTACCTAACATGATACATATCTCAGCAATTTCCTTAGTGTAATCCATATTTTTAACAAAATTTAATGCCATTAATAAAGTGTTTTCTGCATCTTTTAAATTAGATTCCAACATATCTACTCTGTACTTAAGTAAATAATAATATATTAAAGCTCTTTCACTACCATCATCAATATTCTTCATTATATCTTCAAGCATTTTCTTACAATTATCAATGTCTTTTAGCTTTATATAATTCTCACATATATTTACTAAAGTTTCTACAATACTTGTATCTTTAATTTTTATTCTTAATTCTTTTGCTTTATTTAAGTGTATGAAGGACTCCTCTAAGTTATCAAATTCATAGAACAACTTACCAAGGCTATTTTCTATTTTTGCTATATGTACAACGTCATTAATTTCTTTATATACATCTAAGGTTCTTTTAGAGTATTTTATAGCGTTGTCCACATCACCTTTTTTGTTATATTCTTCTGATAATAATAGTAATGCTTTTGCATATTCTTTTTTATTATCCATCTGTCTAAACTTTTCTTTTGCTAAATATGAATAATTTATAGCTTTGTCCGTATTTTCCAATTTGAAATATATACAAGCTACATAATAATATATTTGTCCAAGTAAAAAGTCATTGCCTATGTCATTATCATTATAAACATTTTCTGCTTGTTGAAAATAACTACAAGACGAATGATAAGCTTTTAAATCCATTGTAATTTTACCTAAATTCACAAAAGTTTTAATAGTTTCTTCATGATTATTATTTTTTATAAATATTACATTTGCTGAAAGAAAAAACTGTTGTGATAAAGCATTTTCTCCCTTAGACATATATATATTTCCTCTAAGGTATAAGTTTTTTGCCTTTCGGTATTCAAGATTGTACTTTTCTGCATAATATAAAGCCTTTTCAATAAATTGTTCACCTTGATTCAAATCTTCATTTATTATGTAAGATTCAGCTATATTTTCAAAATAAGTACATATCTTTTCTGCTTGGGTTTCTTCTGATTCCATAAGATATTCAATAGAAGTATTTAGCGCACCCGCAAGATACTCTAGCAAGTCCATACTAGGATTTGACTTTCCAGATTCAACAAGACTTATTTGTCCTGGAGTAATTCTATCTCCTGCTAAATCTTTAAGGGTCATGCTAAGCTCTTTTCTTCTTCTTTTTATTTTCTCTCCTAAAGATAGTATTTCCATAAACTCACTCTTCCTTTACTACACACATATTGATGTATATATATTAAAACCCTTAATTTATGTCTTAATCAAAATATCTATGGGGTGAAATTTGATTCATACAGAACTTATCCGCCAAAAATTAGATATTTACGGATTTATCCTAATGAAGTTTAGTTCAACTCATCTAGAACTTATTGCCATTTTTTTAAACATTTTCAGCTTAAATCAATTAAAAAATTGATAATATATTCCACTTACTATATTTATGAATATTAATGACACCTATCTATTAGATAAATTTTAACTATATTTAAAATTTTGTAAAGTACTTATTCTATTATAACATATTTTTCAATAATAATATAAAAGTTTTTATTAAAATAGTTATTTTTTCATTTTATTTCATTATTTTCATTGTTACCTTTTATTTGAGTATTTTTCCAAAAAAATTGCATACTTCGGTAATAGTATATATACCTTTAAGTACGCAATTTATTTATTATTTAGTTTGTATTAGACATCTGAAAGAAAATATCCTATCATACTGGCTAGTTGTTTTTTTAAGATGCTTTAACTCATCCTTCCTCTCATATCATCATAAGCATCTCCAGCTGCATCTTTCACATATTTAGTAGCTTTTCTTATTCTTCTTTTTGTACTTCTATCCATTCCTGGCATTAACATCATTCCCATAGCAGCTCCCATTAAAGCTCCTGCAGTCATACCTGCTACAAATTTACCACGCATATTATACACTCCTTTTTTAATTAGGCATCTGAAAGAAAATAACAATTCAAAGATCTTCGGGATATTTTGTGTTAGACGCAGAGCCGTGGTCCTGCGCATACTAAGTCTATGCAAGGGTTATGGCGATGAAGCATAACTCAAAATAAACCAAAATACTGACTAGTTATTTTTTTGAAGATGCCTTAATAACTTCATATATATAATGTGCAATTTTGTATTTATTAAACAAGGGAAATTATACTAATTATCTATGTTATTCAAATTTAAAACATAAGCTGGTGGTACGTTAAATATTTCTTTATTTAATTTTACATTTTGAAAATATTTTTTAAATAATTTCAATTTAAATTTAGTATATTGGAATGTAATAAACTTACCCTGTGGTTTTAGTATTCTTCTAGAACTACTCAATATTCTTTCACTCATTTCTTCTGAAAGACTTGCGAAAGGAAGTCCTGATATAATGTAATCAACTTTATTAATATTATATTTTTTTAAATACTCTTCTGCATTTTCCGCTGAATCATTTATTACTATAACATTGTTTTTATTAACATATTTTCTCTTTAATTTATTATAAAAATCATAATTATATTCTACACATATTAGTAAAGTATTTTCATTTTTATAGTTTATAATTTTTTCAGTAAATACACCTGTGCCTGGACCATACTCTAATATACATTGACAGTTTGAAAAATCAACATTCTCAACCATCTTTAATGCAAGGTTTTGAGAACTTGGTAACACTGCACCTACAATTCTTGGATTTTTTATATATTGTTTTAAGAAGTTTACACATTCCATTAATATTGCCCCCTGATATTTTAGTATAAAATTTAATAATCTATAATTTTTGATCTGTGTAATACCATTTATCTGATGACTATCCGTAAAACTCCCCCCGGATAGTTTGTATTAAGATTACTATAGTTATTACTATACGTTATAAATATTAATATTTTATACTGTTAATTATTAAAATTTTCTTAATTTTTGTGTAAAAAATTAACATATAACTTAATAAAATTAAATTATATGTTAATTTTAAACCTTTATTAAATTGTCATATCTATATTGTTCTGGGCATTAATAATTTAACATTACTATTTCTGTTCTAATATAAATAGCTCTTCCATTGGAACATTTAAGTATTTTGCCAAACGCATAGCTAACTCTAAGGTTGGATTATACTTATTATTTTCTATAGCTATAATTGTTTGACGAGTGACACCTAAATTACAAGCCAGCTCTTCTTGTGTTAACTTACATTTTTTACGATATTCTTTTATATGATTTTTCATGATCTCTCCCATCCTAAGTTACCAAGTATTATTAATTTAGTTATCATATAAAAAATTAATTCCAAGACAACTATGATAAGAGGTAATTCAAGTTTTCCACTAATGAAAATTTGAATTATTGCCCATGCAACAAGAAGTATATTAATGTAAAGAAAAGTTACAAATATGCTTTTATCGGAAATTACGCGCTCTCTTTCATCCATAAATCTAAATCCACCATTGCCACTAGTTATTGGTTTAGCTAGTCCACCTAAACGCTTGTTGAATATTGTCTGTGCAGCAAATAAAACTAGAATTTGAGTGCTAGTCAAAATACCTATACTTCTATCAAGAGAAATAGACATATACAGCGATGAATCCATTAGATATATCGGTTGTATCAGAATTAAATTTCCATACTTAATGGATACAACCCATATACCTACCAATAATATTATTTGAAAAAGATAAGTATATCGAATAGCAATATGCTTAGCGGTTTGTGAAAGTTCATCTTCTTTTTTAAACATTTTTCCCCTCCTAAATGTTAAAACCTTTTTACATTTTTAATTATAACATTAATTAGAAAAATGTCAATAACTCTTTACATTTTGGTATAGATACGTGCTGGTTTAACCCTAATAAATAGGATATGAATAAAGGCTTACACTCTTTGAGGTAAGCCATCTTACATACTTTATTGCAAATTTATCATTTAAGAATATTTCGTTTCAAAGATAAGTATATATCCATTCGTCAGTCACTCCTTTATTCTTCAGGCTAATCCCTTCTTCCCATGGATTTACAACTTTTACTTCTTTAGATTGTGTTCATATTTCTCAATAAGCATGATTTTTATTTGGTATTTATATATTCATTCACTATGTCTTGAAAATTATCTGGAAAATCGTGTGATAGGCCTTTTACCCATACAGTGTTAATGTCAATTTTCTTCTCTGTGGCTTTTTGATAAAACATTCGAGCTAATGTAGCACAATCTTCATCACAATCACCGCATATTATCAGTATTTTAATTTTTTTCTGCTTTAAAGTTACAAGAATATTATCCATTTCTTCATTTATGACAGGAATCCATGGTGATTGTAAAATTATATAATCGCAGACAATTTTATTTTCCAGCAGTGTCTTCAAAATCACATTACATCCAGATGAAAATCCACCCAAAATTCGTGTACTATAATTATTCCAATCAATTTGGCTACACACATTGTTAATCTGACAATCCCCATTTCCGTTATCTTCCCAACGATACAATTGATAGGAGTCAAGTTCGCAGGATTGTATATATTCAACTTGATAGCCACTTTTCTTCATGAACTCCCAGTATGTTTTACTCATTTGTATGTTTTGTTGATTTCCGTGTAAAGCAAGAAGGATATTATTACTTATCTTATTATTCCAGGTACATATAGTTTTTGCTGTTTTTTTAGCAGTTAAATATCTTTCTTCAGAAATTGACTTACAGCATTCAAAACGGTCTTCTCCAACAAGAATGTCCAAATCGCTGTCATCAAACACTTCAGGGCGATACCAATATTTATTGGTTATTATAGCTTCTTCAAGCCAGGACAGTGCTTCTTCTTTTTTACCAGTAACAGCGGCAAGACAATATAAAAAATTATAGATTTGTGACTTATTTGAAACTATAACACTATTTTGATTTTGTAACATGTAATTATATGCTAGCTCTGCACCTTGATTATCTAAAATTTCTATAGCTGTATTCAATAATTTGTTTTCATTCATACTAATATGCTCCTTTTATTTTAAATTTGGGCATAAAAATACCCAGGTGAAATAATGATTTCTCCCGGGTAATCATCACAAAAACATTAAATTACTTGTTTTCTAATAAGCCATGCCGGAAGTCATGCTTAATCTTGTTACCATTTTTAAATTCATCATAATACATCACTCCCTTCGAATAATTTATGACATAATTATACATTTATATATCCATCAAGTCAAGCTTATGTAAATAATTCTTATACCACAATATCTTACAAAAGCGTAAATACTAAATGTGCTAACTTATAATCGTAATATTTACAATTGGTGAATGAATTTTATATAACCCTCAGACAACAGTAATTTATTGGGTAAATACAAGTTATCTTTTTCTAATTTCCTAGGATTATCCACTTTATGCTGTCCCCGAAAGCACATCTGCCAGTTCATTATATCTTTGTATTTTGAAAATTTGTTTATAAATTAGTATTTAGTGTATAGAACTTTTAATATCAGAGATTTTACTAATACTATAGTGATTGGTTAAACGTGACAAGCATATTCAAAGCAAAATTTAGAGTGGACAGAAGCTTGAATATATTGTGTAGAAAAGCTTAGAGTGAATTTAGAAGTCCTTTTGCTTCACGTTTTAAAACTACTGTAATTTGAATCAGGAGGATTCAAGCCACGAGGAGCCCAAGGACGGGCTGATCGA
>CAZKOJ010000055.1:0-24099 GCA_964554365.1 uncultured Clostridium sp.
GTTATTAGAGAAAGGGCTATGAAATCTTTAGAAAGAGTAGGTTTATCTACGCACATAAGGCACAAACCGCCAGAACTTTCCGGTGGTCAGAAACAGAGAGTTGCTATAGCTAGAGCTCTGGCCTCTGAACCGGAAATATTATTGGCAGATGAACCTACGGGAGCACTAGATAGTAAAGTCGGAAGAGAAGTTTTAGAAATACTTAAACAATTAAATAGAGAAGGTAATACTATAGTTCTTATAACTCATGACCAATCCATTGCCGAGGAAGCTAAAAGAATAATAACTGTAAAAGATGGAATGATTACATCAGATAGAAATAGTGTCAATTCAAAAGCAGTGTTTACTGCACCTAAAATCTAGTATAAAAGGAATTTTAGGCAAAAAGGAGGTGTTTAGATGAAATTTAGTAAACTTATAAAAATGGCAATTTCTTCGGTTATATCAAACAAAATGAGATCCTTTCTTACTATGCTGGGTATAATAATCGGTATTGCGTCCGTTATAGTTTTAGTAGGTATGGGTAATGGTACTAAGAATAAAGTTGCTTCTCAAATTGAAAGTTTAGGAACTAATCTTATAACCGTAAATATCATGGGTAAACGAAGTGGTGGAGTAACAGATAAAGAATTAACAGAACTTAAGAAAAAGCCAGGAATAAAATATATAGCACCAGCCTTTACCGAGCAAAATGTAACTATAAGATCTGCAGATGAATCTATATCAACAACGGTTGAGGCTAGTAATCCAATTTATGCTGCTATAAGAAAGCTAAATGTAAGTAGTGGAAGGTTTATAAATGATGATGATGTAGCTAATAGATATAGAGTGGCTGTAGTAGGAATTGATGTAGCTAATAATTTGTTTAAGAGTACCAATGTAGTGGGAGAGCAGATTAATATAAGCGGTGCTTCTTTCTTAATAATAGGAGTCCTTGCGCCACAGGGAAGTTCCATGTCAGGTTCTGGAGATGATAGAATAATAATGCCACTAACTACAGCTCAAAGATTTTTTAAAAGCACTGAAACGAGAACTTTCTATATTGAAGCTGAAGATAAGGACAAAGTAGACCAAGCTAAAGGGTATTTACAGTTATTTTTAAATAATAAATTTAATAATGATACTAAAAGTTATAGGATACTTGACCAAACAAGTCTTTTGCAAACGGCTAATGATACTAATGATAGTATGACGGCTATGCTTACAGGGGTAGCTGCTATATCTCTTTTAGTAGGAGGTATAGGTATTATGAATATAATGCTTGTTTCTGTAATTGAGAGAACAAGGGAAATAGGTATAAGGAAGGCTATAGGGGCCAAAAGGAGATTTATTCTATTACAATTTCTATTAGAATCAGCAGGAATTAGTAGTTTAGGTGGTCTATTAGGCGTAGCTTTAGGTTATGTGGCAGCTTATATCGGTAAAACTTTTTTTAGAACTAATATTGATATATCTAGTAATGTAGTAATTGGATCAGTAATATTTTCAGTGATGGTTGGAATAGTTTTTGGAATGTATCCAGCTAATAAAGCTTCTAAGCTAAGCCCTATAGAGGCTCTAAGATTTGAGTAAATAGGATAACAATTAAAAAATAATAAGAAAGCATCTATTTATTAAGATATTTATAATAAATAGATGCTTTTTGTCATCAGAAGAGGGAATTATATATAATAACTATATTTTCAACTATTCTGTTCCCTTTTTCAAATACAGAGTCAATATTATCCCTAAGAAATATACCAATGCTCCAAAACCATAAGCACTATCAAAACCTCCCGCATATTCAATTATCGCTCCTGATATAGCTGGACCTAACATCTGACCTATAGCATAAAATACTGATATAAAACCAATCACTGTGGAAACATATTTTTGAGAAACCTGCTCCGAAGCTTTTACTTGAATAAGAGTTACTAAACCTCCAATGCTAGATCCCCAAATTATTGCAGAAACTACAAATCCTATAGAATTCGTAAAAACAATTGGTATAATATCTCCCAAAACCCCAAAAATCCAAGCTACCAAAAGTGTTTTTTGTGTACCCATTTTATCTGAAATACTTCCCCACAATGGGCCTCCAGCTATGCTAAATACTCCTGCTACAGCATATACAATACCCACCATTTTATTATCGAACCCCTGATTTAACATGTAGCTACTCTGATAGAGATTTGGAATTAGATAAGCTATTCCTAATAGAAAATACAAAACCGCAATTTTAGTTAATTCTTTATTTTTCATCCAATTGACCTTTTCATCTTTTGCTCTAAGATTTTTTTCTTCAACAGGATTTTTTAAAGTAATTGTTGCAATAACTAAAACTATTAGAGATACAATTCCAAAGAAAATCCAAACAGCTCTCCAAGATAATACCGAAAACTCCTTTATTATAATAGGAATCAGAATTCCACTTAAAAGCATACCTATTCCAGCTCCACTTAATATGATTCCCAGAGCCATTCCTTTTTTATTTGGAAACCAGCTAATCATAACAGACATCAAAGGAGTAAATACCAATGCACTTCCAGCTCCTGAAATAAACATAAATAAAGAAACCCACAGGAAGGAGGAGGCCCAAGCTAAACCAATCATACTAACTAGAACAGCAGTTGCCCCTCCTATAAGTACTGACTTTGCTCCAAATCTTAGTGCTAACAATCCTGATAAACCTACAGTTAACAAATATCCTAAAAACATTGTCGTTCCTAAAATACCTGCTTGCGAAATACTTAAAGCTAAATCTTTTTGCATATATGGAAGTACTAGTCCATACGACATTCTAGCAAACCCACTTGTTGTAATTATTAAAAGCATACCTGTTAATGAAAACATCCAAAATTTTTTATTTTCTCTAAAAACTCTCGATTCCAATAAAATTCCTCCTTAAATAAATATTGATTTTCATTATCAATTATAAATATTGAATTTGTCCTACTCTACCAATATTAGAATTTTAATTAATGAAAAAAGGATTAATTTTAAAAAACTGCCCTAATAACTTGGCAGTTTTTGAACTAGTTCTTAAATTTTTTTGAATATTCTCCTGGATTTATTCCAAATTTTTTCCTAAAAGCTAGGGCAAAATGACTCATATTAGAATACCCTACCATTCTTGCAGCTTCACTAACACTTAGTTTATTTTCTTCTAATAAACATCTAGCCAAATCTAATCTTTTATCAATTACATAGGAATGTATTGGTTGTCCAAATATATCTTTAAATCCATTCTTTAACTTAAATTCATTAAGAGAAACTAATTTTGACAAAGAGGATAATACTGGAGTATCTTCAATATTATTGTCTAGAATTTTTTTTGCTTCATAAATACTTTTTGTATCCAGATTTGATAACTGTATCCTGCTATCTACTCCTTCCCTTTGATATACAACTTCATTAAACGCTGTAGCAATTAATTCTAGTATCTTTCCGTCTATATATATTTTTTTGAGATTTTTTTCATAGGAACAGTTTTTAATTTGATGTAAAATAAGATTTATAGCAGGAGTTATATTAAATTTACAAAAAAGTTGTTTTTGTTTCTTGATCTTTAGGCTGGTAAACATACCAAAAATATCTATCAAATGGATTTCCAATAAATCTAAAGATAATTTAATTTCCATCATTTTTAGATTTAAATTTTTAGGATAGATACAATGTTTTTTGTTTTCCTTACTAATTCCCATAAAGCTTTCACCCTTTAAAAATTCAAATTCTGTACTAGTCTTTGGCAACTCCCACTGCATATCTTCACCTAAACAAAATAACATATCCATATGTTGCTTTGTAGAAGTGTATTGAATTTCCGTCTGTTTTTTTAGCATAATATCGAAATCGATTATATGAACTTGGGATGAGTGGGAAAGCTGCTGTAAATACCCCTGTCCAAGTTCTTGTGGAATATCAAATCTACATTCTCCATTGTAGGAATTATATATTTTATTGAATCCATTACATATGGTACACTTTTTATTTGAGATACCCTCTATTTCATAAAGTTTGTTCAATCCATTTCACCCCTTCCACTTTTTAGCTTTTGCTCTTTAATTTTCTCAAACAAATGATATTGAATATCATTCTCTATTTTATATTATTCGTACTTTATAGTCAATTAAACTTTTTTCCAATAAAAAACCAGCCACTACCGTGACTGGTCTCAATAATTACTATGTTAAAACCCCTTCAAAATCTCCAAAAATCTCTCAATATTTCCAAGTAAAGTTTACTAATAAAACAGTATTAATTTATAATTTCATAGCCATCATTACACAATGCAGTTATTGTATTATAAATATCTCTGTCTTTAACAAGAATGTAGTCTGTGTCATATGTAGAAATGGCAAAAATACTTATTCCGCTCTTTGCTAATGTAGTACTGATTGAAGCAAGTATTCCAACTAAAGAAAAATCTAATGGTCCTTCAACCTTTAAAATTCTCCAATCTTTTTCACACTTTATACCATCAGGAATGTTATTTTGACAGCACACAATTGATAGTTCATCCAATGTTTTTGTTATTGAAAAGAACTCACTATTTGTTGCCCATCCAGGAATTGAATTAGTGCTATCTAATCTGCAAACTCCAAATTTCTCTTTTAACACTTTCATTACTAATTTTTTTCTAACATAATTCATGTTCATCCTTTCTTTTATAAATCTTATATATATACGTACAAAAATATATAATAAACAGAGTTCTAATGTCTCATCTTTTAAAGAAGCGTAAGTATTAGCATCCATAGTCATAGGATAAATATTTCCATAAAAACTACTCACTAAATAACATTTTTGTTTTTTGAATATACTTATCAGCTAAGCCTTTTCCATAATGCTCTAAATTAGACTTGTCTACAACCTTGTTAATATTTTTTTCTTTTACTATATTATCAATATCTAGTAAAGTATCGTGAACTTCTTTATCTGATTGATGAGTTTGAAATAAATTTATAGAGGAATTGTCACTAAATTCCAAAATATAATACACTTCATATTTTTCTTTACGCCTTACTTCAATACCAACTTTAACATCTTTTACATCGTTCCACTGATAGTTTTTCCCTAAAGGATGGAATATTGTATGTCTTTTAATTGAGTTCTTATAAATTATGCAATAGTTTGTCAAAGCATAAAAAAGCATTAAGCAATAAAATATAATTACTATAGAATATACCATCTTACGTTTCTTTTTAATAAAATTCAGAAATTTTAAATTCAGTTTATTATCCAATATTTCTTTAGTTGGAACTTTAAACATTTTTATACCTATCAGTGCTGCAATTGGTAAAAATATCAGCATTGAAAAATATATATTTATATTTGGAGATATAAACATAATATATTCTTTTGCACCTGAGAATTTTAATTGAGCCACAAAAATTCCATATAAAGTAGCCATAACTCCAATCATCATTAAAAACACAAAAAGAATCCATTTCATTAAAAATATTATTGTTTTTTTCATAACTCCCCTACTTTCTTTGTAGTAATTTCATATAACTGTATCGATATATATTATACAATATAGTTATATAAAACTCCAAATAAACAGGATTCTTTGTTTCAGTTGAAGTTTAAATGTGATTTAAATCTTAATTGACTGCTTTGCAGTCAGAATTTTATTATTTTCTTCTAATTAGAAATTAAGGCAGCTGCTAAATACTGTTTAAAATATCTGTTATAGTGTATCAAAACTATATCCTTTTGATTTTAAATATTCTATCACTAATGGAAGAGCTTGTACTGTAGTAGTCTTTGCTGGAGCATCATGCATCAATATTACTACAGTTTCCTGATCACCAGTTTCTTTCTTTAATCTATTTACTAATCCACTAACTGGTACAAGACTGTGTTCTGCATCTGCTGTTAAGTCATTCCAATCTACATAATGATATCCTGCCTTTTTAACCTCTTCTTTAAAGGGATTTAGATTTAGATGGGGTGAATTAAAAGATCCTCCTGGAAATCTTATAAGTTTTAATTTATAGTCATTTCCTATTATTGACTTCAGTACACTATCACATTTATCCAAATCCTCAACAAACTTTTTAGGGCCTTCCTTATAGTTTAATTGATGACTATAAGTATGGTTTCCCACTACATTTCCTTCTGCAATTTCTCTTTTTACAAGTTCCTTGTTCATTTCTGCATTTTTTCCAATTACAAAGAAAGTTGCCTTTATGTTATTTTGTTTTAATATATTCAATATCTTAGGAGTATTATTATCTGACGGACCATCATCAAAAGTTAAATAAGCTATTTTTTTTCCGTCATTTCTCTTTGTAATCCAAGGTTTATATTCTCCTGGTGCTTGTATACTATGTTTATTGGGTGTTACTTTACTATCAGTTTTGTCCATTGTTTGTTTTGCTCTTGAGGCATTTACAACTACATTTCTTTTCCATGATATTTTATATCCAATAAAAAATCCAAAGGCAAACATAATGGATATAAAAATTGCTATAAGTATTATTCTTTTATTTTTCTTCATACGAATCTTCCTCCCCATTTACCCAATGTTTTTTTAGAACACTAACTCCAAATTCACTTATTTCAAAGGTTAAAAATTCTGATTCACCACCAATTATGTTAAGATATTCTATTAATGGTTTGGCATATGATTTAACAGCCTTTCTGATTACAACTTTTTCACCCTTGCATTTCATTCTTTCCATTAAACACATCCCCCTGTTATTTTTTCATTTATTTTAATCATATAACAACTAAATTTTTTATCTGTTTCACTACCTTTTACAATATGCTTTAAGTATATCCTCTTATACATATAATTTTTTATTCCACTCTAGTTATTAAATAAGAACTTCTTTATTAGTGTGCATAACCTTACCCATATGGAATTTTTTTAAAACACTTTCATTTATCATAGCTTTATCCTCTAAAAAAATTTATTACATTTTCCCTAATAAATATATATTTTTCTCTGTGTTTTATTTATATTCTATTTTTTGTAAAATTAACTTTATTTATATTTAGCACTATTCATCCATAAAAATTAAATAAAATTAATTTTTACATAATTATGTACAATAGACATGATTTTATTTAAATAAATTTTGCTTCAATTACTAATACTATTAGAGTACATTTAACAATCTAAATTTAAGTTCAAGGAGGAATTTCATGAAAAGGAAAATTTTTATTTTAACTTTATGTGTAATGTCGTTTTTTGCAATTTCATGTGCACCAAAGCAGCAGCAATCAAAGACTACTGCTCCAGGAGTAGAATCTTCATATTATAAACTTGGAGATATTCAAAAAGTAAAAGTTACCGCTGACCAAGCAAATGTAAGAACAGGATGTTCTAACGATACTCCTG
Source organism: uncultured Clostridium sp. (assembly GCA_964554365.1). Classification (GTDB taxonomy): domain Bacteria; phylum Bacillota; class Clostridia; order Clostridiales; family Clostridiaceae; genus Clostridium_AM. The sequence continues at coordinate 7,331 of CAZKOJ010000055.1, forward strand.
TTGTTCAAACATCAAGTAAAGATAAAACTTTTGATGTTGTAAATCAAGTTTCAGATTGGTTTGCAGTAAAACTTCCAAATGACAAAATTGGTTTTGTTCCTAAGAATCAATGTACCCCTATTGTTGCTGAGAATAAAACACCAGCTGCAACTCCTGAGACTGCAGGAACAACTCCTCAGGGAGCAGCATCACCCAAAACACCAACTGCACAGACAAATTCTGTTACATTAACTGCTGATGAACAGCAAATGTTAAAATTAATAAATGATGCTCGTGCTCAAAATAGTTTAAAACCTTTACAAGTGGATATGAAATTATGCAATGTTGCTAGAATTAAATCTCAAGATATGGTAGACAATAATTATTTTAGTCATAGTTCTCCAAAATACGGTAGCCCCTTTGACATGATGAAATCTTTTGGCATAAGTTTTGTTCAAGCTGGAGAAAATATTGCAGGTAATAAAAGCGTTCAAAATGCAGAAAATGCACTAATGAATTCTCCAGGTCATAGAAAAAATATATTAAGCCCCGATTTTACTCATATAGGTATCGGAATTAAAGCTGGTGGCCCTTATGGGAATATGTACACACAACAATTTATTAGTAAACCTCAATAAAAATTTAGCGGAGATTATCTCCGCTATTAAATTATTATATATTTTATTTATCTACTGGTGTCAGACAAACTCAAAGTTCAATAAAAATCCACTTACTATGATTACAAATCAATAAAACGCACATAAAGCTCTCTTTCATCTATCTCTATTAAAGCAACACTAATAGGTAATTTAAATCTTCTTGGTCCTGCACTACCAGGATTAACATATAAAACTCCATCTTTTTTTTCTTTACCTGGTTTATGTGAATGTCCCATAATAATTAATTGAATATCTGCTTCTTGAGGATTGATTTTTATTTTACCTATATCATGCATAACATAAATATTTATATGCTCAAGTTCTATAATTTGCCATAGAGACAATTTTTCAGTCCAAGGTTTCGTATCAATGTTTCCCCTAACTGCAATGACAGGAGCTATTTCTTTAAGTTTTTCAAGAATTTCAACTGACCCAATATCTCCTGCATGAATAATCAATTCACATCCTTTAAAAACTTCTAAAACTTTTGGACGTAAAAGTCCATGTGTATCAGATATTACTCCAATTATTTTTTTGATGATTTTTCCCTCCTAGCAAAGTAACAAAAATGTTGTATAATGTTTTTATAATTTAAAACTATATATTAATTAGAAAGTTAGGTGATGATAATAAATGAATACTGTATTTATGTTTATAACAGATTGGTGTCCATATTGTAAACAAGCATTTTCTTTCATGGAGGAACTGAAAAATGAAAACCCAAGATACGCAGACATTGAAGTTAAAGTAATCGATGAAGAGCGTGAACCAGAAATATCTAAACAATACGATTACTATTATGTGCCTACATACTATGTTGATGGAGTTAAAGTACATGAAGGAGTACCATCTAAAGAAATTATTCGTGAAGTATTTGAAAAATCATTTAATAAAAATCACCCATGAGAAATCATGGGTGTATAACTACTCTAAAAACATTGGATGTATTATGAGTTTCATCCCACATACCATAAATTTCAAAAATATATTCACCTGCTTCTTTTGGCAAAGTAATCTGAAAAGACTTTTCATTCTCAATTTCTTTTTCTAAAATGGTTTCAGCTCTTTCTTCTTCTTTCCACTGAAGTATCTTTATTTTGTTAGGTTGTGAGGAAAAATTAATGGTTACTACACCCTGGCTTTTAGATATAAAACTATTAGTTTTCTTCCCCAAACTATACGCACTGTCAACTAAATAGCTATTTCCATTTGCACCATTGAACCAATTATGTTCGCCTATACTTGATTTCATCTTTTTATTCTCATATTTAATTGTCACTTTAGGTGTGTGTGATGGATGCTTATGAACTAACTTTTTATTTAATTGTCCATTATTACATCCATTAAATACTAAATTGCTAAATATACTAATAAATATCATTAATACTAAAGTTTCAATTGATTTTCTGCTCATCTTATGTACCTCTTATAAATATTGTTACTGTAACATTAATATCATTACACATTATTATAGCAATATTTTTACAATATCTCAAAATATGTTATATGTATATTTTAAGTAAAATATAAAAATTAAGCATTCTAACATAATTACAATATCATAATTATTTAATTTATTTTGTAGTTTATGTAAAATATCATAAAATAAAAAGGGTGACTTTTAAGTCCCCTTTTTTGTGTGTTTTATTTAAACTCAACTTTCATAATAAGTGAATTTCCTTTAACCACATCACCTTCGATTGATTTTTCAAGTTTTACAACCTTTTCATCTCCATTAATAATGGCTATAGGGCATATCGTATTGAAAGATTTGTTTATAATATTTTTCAAATCGAATGTTAATAATTTTTGTCCAACTTTTACATTTTCACCTTCCTTAACATACACCTCAAATCCTTCCCCATCTAGTTTAACTGTTTCTAAACCAATATGAATCATAATTTCAACACCGTTTTTTGAACGAATTGCAATAACATGTTTTGTCTTAAATATTTGAATAACTTCCCCTTCTACTGGTGCTGCAACAGTTCCTTCTGTTGGAATAATTGCAACTCCATCCCCCATCATTTTTTCACAAAACACAGGATCTGGTACTTCTGTAATATCTACAATTTTACCACTAATAGGCGCAATAAATTCCTCTATATTGTAGGCTACTGATTTTTTAAATAAATTTTTAAACATTCTTTATTCCTCCACTCAATTTTCTTATTCAAGTCCAAGGATTTCTTGTATTTTACTTTTATAAACATCAGCTTTTGCTCCATAAATAACTTGAACACCGTCCTGAACCCTTACTAATCCGTTAGCTCCAAGTTCACGCCATTTATTTACATCTCCTACTAAACTTTGATCTTTTACCTTTACTCTTAATCGGGTAAAGCATGCATCAACATTTATAATGTTATGTGCTGAACCTAATGCAGTAATGATATCTTCAATTATTTTGTCTTTATTTGTATTCTTTTCTTCTACATTTATCTCTTTATCAGTATAATTACTTTCACGTCCAGGAGTTTGTAAATTGAATTTAACAATAACAAATCTAAATACAAAATAGTAAACAATAAAATATATTACTCCTACTATTGGAATGAATATCCAGTGACTTCCCTTGGCAGATTGCATAATCCCGTTGAATATAAAGCTTAAAAAAGGTCCACCAAAAGCTGCAGTTCCTGGAATATTTATTGCCAATAAGTATGTGATAAGGTAAGCAAAACCTGCTAATACTGCATGAATTAAATATAATATAGGAGCTACAAATAAGAATGCGAATTCAATTGGCTCAGTAATACCTGTAAAGAATGCTGGAATAACTGCTGCTATAAATAAAGCTTTAACTCTAGTTTTATTTTCTGGTTTAGCAGTGTGATACATAGCCAGTGCCGCACCAGGTAATCCAAAAGCTGCTGTTATAACCTTACCATTCATTAAAAATCTACTTATATCAATATTGAACATTTCAGTAGGTGATGCCAGCTGCGCTTGATAAATATTTATTGCACCTTCTACAACTTTTCCCCCTATTTGCATAGAACCACCAAGGTTTGTAAAGAAGAATGGCAAGTATACAAAATGATGAAGGCCAAAGGGCAGCAAAGCACGTTCTGTAAAGCCATATATGAAAGAGCCTGCAGCTCCAGTGTTTTTTATTAATGTACTTAACATTGTAAGACTGGTCTGAACAAATGGCCAAATTAATGACATTATAAGGCCTACTACTAACGCACCTAATATAGCTGCCACAGGTACGAATTTTGTACCGCTAAATACTGAAAATACTGGTGGCAATGAAATATTATAATATTTATTGTGTAAATAAGCTACTACGAATCCAATAATAATTCCTCCAAAAACCCCTAAATCTAATGAAGGAATCCCAAGTATAAGTGTCTGCCCAGTTGTTAATTTCGTTGGAATTATTTTGCCAATACTAATTAATAGTGTACTTATAGTCCCATTCATAACCATAAATGCTAGAAATGTAGATAATGCCGCTATGCCTTTTTCCTTTTTGGCATATCCAATAGTAACAGATATTGCAAAAATTATAGGTAAATTATTAAAAACAGTTGAACCTGTTGATTTTAATAATTTAAAAAATATTTGACATATATTATTTTGAAGAGCAGGTACTGCAGCTAATAATGCAGGGCTTGTAAATGCAGATCCTATACCTAGCAATATACCAGCAATAGGTAATATCATAACGGGAGTCATTAGAACCTTCCCTAATCTTTGAAAAAAAGAAAAATATTTATTATTATTCATTTGTATATGCTCCTTTCATTATGGTATTTTTTACTCTTATAAAATTGTAATAATATTTTTGCATTTATTGTAAAAACGTTTTCTTAAATAATAAAATTTGATTTATCGAAACTATCTTAACAGCTATAGTTTTGACTTATAAAAAACAAGTCAAAACTTTTTATAACTGTTGGTTTATAAAATCCATGTAAATCAATTGCAAAGTTTATTTGAATTCTGGCCAATATTCTTTATTTGCTTTAATTAATGCATCAAGTACTTTACGAGCTTTTTCAGCAGATACTATTGTTCTATTTAAAGTTAAAGCTTGTAAAGCTTTTTGATATGAACCTTCCATATATGCATCTACAGTTAGTTTTTCATAAGCTAATTGACCCTCCATTAATCCTTTATAGAAAGTAGAAATATTTCCTACAGCTAATGGTCTTGGTCCGTTAGCTGTCATTACAGCTGCTACTTCTACCATAGCATCATCTTGTATGTTTGAAATTGCACCATTGTTTTCAGTTATTACTATATATATACCTTGTTTATTATAAGCTATAGATTCAGCAACTTCTATCATAAATTCACTGTGTGCATCATTGTGTACAAGCACAGAACCTTTTGCAGTACCAGCTTCAGCAACACGTTTACATTCTTCAAATACTCTTTTTTCTCTGCCATCCATTACTTCATTAGCACGAGTATAATTTGGATCTAAATGTGCTACTTTTTCGTCAGGATATAAATAATATTGTAAGTAAGTATTTGGCAAATAATCTGGGAAGTCTTTCAACATCTTTTCAACATTTCCATAAGTTACAAGCCAAGATTTGTCGCGTTGCTCTGCATCTACAGGCTTAAATCCCTTTTCGTATATTAATTTTCTTAACTGTGGAACTAAGTCTGTTCCCTCTTTATCATATAAATGTGTAAACCATCCAAAATGATTTAGTCCAAAGTAAACTGGTTCAAACTCACTAGAATCCATTCCCAAAACTCTACCAAAAGATCTTAATAAATTTACAGGTTGATCACACATATTCAATATTTTTTTATCATCTGGGAATACTCTTCTAACTGCTTCTGCAACTATAGCAGCTGGATTCGTATAGTTTAAAATCCATGCATCTTTTGAGTATTTACGAATATCATTAATAGTTTTTATCATATCACCTATAGAACGTAATCCATAAGCAAATCCACCTGCGCCACAAGTTTCTTGTCCCACAAGCCCCATGCTTAGCGGTATTTTTTCATCTTTTTCACGCATTTTAAATCCGCCAGTTCTCATCTGCATAAATACAAAATCCACGTCTTTATATGCTTCATCTACATCTGTTGTATAATGAAATTCTAATTCTGGATATTTTTCTGAAAATAATATCTTCGCAAATTCACCTATGATGGATTGTCTTTCAGCATTAATATCAAACATGACTAATCTTTTCATTGGGAATGTTTCTTTCATTTTACATAAGCTTTGTAATAATCCTGGAGTCCATGTACTTCCTCCCCCAACAAGAGTTACGTTAAATTTTTTCATCTGTATCGCTCCTTTACTTAATTGTTTAATATTTACATATTGATTTTCATTAATAATATTTATTTATCAATCTATGAATAAATTATACATTTAAATTTCATTAATTAAATACTTTTTCAAGCTTTATCAATTTTATTCATACATTAAACTTTTTTCACTTTGGTAAATTTTTTTCACTTATTTCAATGATTATTTCTTCAATATCTTATATAATATAAGATACCAATTATACAATATAGGGGTGAACTGATGTTATGGATTTTTTTACTATAATAGAACATAAAACAGCTAATTTAAATAGAAGCCAAAATGAATTGCTAAAATATTTTATTGAACATTCACAAGAAATTAAAAACATGAAAATACAGGAAGCAGCTGAAAATACCTTTACTTCTCCAGCTAGCATAATAAGATTTTGTAAGGCATTAGGCTTTAGTGGCTATTCTGAATTTAAAAATAATCTTTCACTATCCATACACGCAAAAGATAATGTAAGTAAACCTAAAGACACTAATATTACTTTATTTGATGATATACAAAAAACTAAAGAAATGATAAATGAATCTACAATTGATAAAATAATAGACCTTATACATAATTCAAAAAGAATAGACTTTTATGGTGAAGGTTCTTCTAGAATGGTATGTAAGGAAATGACAAAGAGATTTAGAACTCTTGGGTATCATGCGTATAACTACGATGACTCAAGTATTATGTATTTATCTGCTGGTGAGCTTAAAGAAACTGATTTAGTTTTTGCAATATCCATGTCTGGAGAAACTTCTCAGGTTTTAAAAGCTACTAATATTGCAAAAGCAAGGAAAGCATCCGTTATATCCTTAACTAATATGAGTGTTAATAGTTTGACCAACATTGCTGATAAATCCTTGTTTGTTTATTCAACCAATTACAGTTTAGGAAACCTGAATTTCGTATCTAGAATAGAATCATTTATTTTAATGGAGTACATTTTTTATAAATATTTAAAAAAATATTCTTCAAAATTCATACGCAATGAGTAACTGACTTGTTATCTTGAGTACATAACCAAATTTAAAGTGAACTATACTTGACATATATTATCGGAAAAATTTAGCATGAATTTAAAACACTTAATGCCTTCTAAATTCACGCTAAATTTTCTACACAATATATTTAAGCTTCTGTTCACTTTTGATTTATTTTTATAATGTCACCACATTTTATTATTATTTCTAAGATAAAAATCACACCATTTCGCCTCTTCTTTGCCAGTTAATTTGCAATTATCACGTTTCGTACAACGTAGACCAGTACTTTTACAATTAACTTTAACATGTACACAATCAGTACATATTTTCCCTGCTATATTAATATTTTTATTCATTTAAATCACCATCTTTTCTTATTTAGGTTGTTCTTTACTCCTAACCCATATCACATTTTAATAAAATATGTAGTATTATAAGTACTCCTCTACACGTCCTATATTAGTATAAAGTTTTAAATTTTGCAATGAATTAAGTTGGACCTTTTTCTACTGTTAGTTCTATAAAACATTAAATAAATATAGTACCATACAAAATCGCGTATACATTAATAGTCTATTATGAATAATTTGAGTAACTATTGTCCTAAGAATTGTAGTTGATTTGAAATCTACTGTAATTCCAACAATTTTTGGTTCGGGTATATCTCCCGCCCCATATACGTTCTATACTGTTGATACATTTCTATTACTATAGCAGAGTTGAAAAGTAAATGATGCCAGTCCACCTATAAGTGACTAGCATCATTTATATTTTTTCCTATCTATAACATATAAGTCTAAAGATATTTGTGTTACTTACTCATTTTTCCTTAATTAATGTTATTATTTTACACATGGATATTATTATTTCCTTCTCATAAAGAGGTACCTGTTCAAAGTTTTGAAAAAATAAAAAGTATCTGCTATTAAGTTCAATTTTTTCTGATTCTTCAAAGCTTTCTTTTCCAGCACCTGTTATATAAGCTATTCTAGTGGTAAACTTTTCTCCAAAATATATTTGGGTTCCTTTATATCTTTGGGATAAATCTTCTGCTAAAACAGTAACGGATTTTTCTAATGAAACTTCCTCTAGGGCTTTTTTAAGCAGTGCAGCTATAAACTCTGAAAATTTTTCATTATACATATATATCTCTTTTCCCTGATTCTATAATTTTTAACTTTTCCTTTATAAATTCTTGCTTTTCAGGTTCAAAATCATTTAGCATAGTAGTTATTACTTTGTTGCCTACAGCTATTGTTTCTGGAGAAGCATAATCCAAAAGGTATTCTTTAAAAGTAAATATGGCATTTGGCATACAATAATTATGAACAAGAGATTTTTTAGCTATACCCATAAAATGTGGTCCTGTTCTTGCGGCTCTATATCCTGCTGTACAAAAAGAAGGTATGCATCCATGTTCACAAACCGCCCTTATAGCATCATCTAGACTTCTAGTATCACCTAGTTGGAATTGTTCTTTTTCAGGAATGTGGCTCTTCTTGTACTCAGCATATCCACCTATACCTACTCTAGAACCTGCATCTATTTGAGATACCCCAACTGGTAAAACTTCTTTTCTAACTTCAGGACTTTCTCTTGCAGTTAATATCATTCCTGTATATGGAACTGAAAGTCTTATTATTGCTACTAGTTTTTTAAAGTCCTTATCCGATACCCTATATTTAGGATTTAAAGTAAAAGGTACGTCTAAAGCTGGTTCTATCCTTGGAAAAGATATAGTATGAGGTCCTACTCCATTGAACTTTTCTTCTAAATGAATAGTATGATATAAAAGTCCCATAACTTCAAATTTCCAATCATAGAGTCCAAAAAGTGCACCAATACCTAAATCATCTATACCACCTTCCATAGCTCTATCTAATCCATATAATCTCCAGTCATAATTACCTTTCATATCTCCCTTTGGATGAAGTTTATGATAGGTTTCATGATGATAGGTCTCTTGGAATATCTGAAAAGTACCTATGCCAGCTGCTTTAAGCTTTTTATAGCCTTCCACGTCCATAGGAGCCGCATTTATATTAACTCTTCTTATTTCACCTTTGGCTGTTTTAGTTTTATAAACTTCTTTCATAGTACTTGCTATAAAATCAGCATCATAGCACTGATCTTCTCCATATACTAATATTAACCTTTTGTGACCTGCTTCTTCTACTACTTCTACTTCTTCTCTAAGTTCTTCCATAGTTAAAGTTTTTCTCTCTATAGACCCATTATCTCTTCTAAATCCACAATACAAGCAGTTGTTTTTACACTTGTTTCCTATGTATAAAGGTGCAAAGAATACAATCCTTTTACCATATACATCTTCCTTTATCTTTCTAGCTAAAGCATACATCTCTTCTAACAATTCTTCATCTTCTACTTGGAGAAGTTTTGCAGTTTCCTCTGGCTCTAATCTGATTTTATCATCGGATTTTTTTAATATTCTTCTTATTTCTTTAGTATCTGGATTTTTAGCTCCATTTAATTGTGCCCAAATTTTGTCATCATCAATGAAATCTTTGAAGTTATCATCCAAATATTTTTCCTCAATTTTCATTAATATAACCCCCCAATTTTTAAATAAAATATCACTTAAAAAGAAAAAAAACTTTCAACAAAATGTTGAAAGTAAATTACACTCCAATTATATATGAAATCTCAAACATAATTAATTTACCTTATGTACTATCAACATTTTGCTTAGAAACTTCCTTGCAATCTGACGTAGATTTTAAAAGAATTCTATAGTTACAAAACATTCCATAACTACGGATTATTTACAGTTTACGCTTTAATATAAACATTGTCAATAGCAAATGTCCCTGTCCTCAGAGCAACCATATCTTAACATTGGAAATATATATTAAAATCATTTTAACCTTCTAAATGGAGTAAAACCTCCAATTGTCATATATAAACATTATATTAAATGAATTTTTTTATCTTCTCTCTTATATATAGCGAAAGCCGTTGGTTATCACCTTAACCAACGGCTCATTTACTTTAATTTCATTCAAGTTTTTTCTTAAACCAATCTATGATCTCTGGAAATACTTCATCTAAATAGTTCTGGGTACAATGCTCACCATCTTCATAATATTTAAGTGTCTTTTCGCCTTTAGCCCACCTCATCATTTTTTCAGCATGAATTTTAGGCGAAGGCATTACTTCATCGTTTCCTGCATGGTAGAACAATAATGGTACTTTTAAATTAGGCTCTTGCTCGATATCCCAGTCAAATTTTTCAACTGCTTCTGCTAATGTTTCACATCCAGTCATATAGGTTACACCTCGTTGCCAAATTGGATTAAGTCGCTTAATGCCTTCTAATCCACCTATATATACAAGTCCACTATTTCCAACTACACATTTTATTCTTTTATCACGTGCTGCACACATTGGTGCTAAATATCCACCCAAACTAAAACCAACTAATGCAATTTTCTCTAAATCAATTTTATACATCTGCTGTTGTTCAAACCAGTCAATAATTGCGGATACTGCTTTATAATATTCCTTTCCATCAAATTTCATATTTTTCCATAGTTCACCTTGTCCTGGTCCATCAAATGTAAAATGGTTAAATCCATGTTGCTTGAATAAATTCCCTTGCGAATGACCCTCCGCTTCCTTAATATTATCCATTCCATTTACGAAAATCAGAAGTGGTTTATTGGGAGTGGCTGAAAGTCTTAAATATCCAGGAATTTTTACTCCATTAAAAGGTATCTCAATTCGTATCGGTCTTTCTTTTTCATCATATAAACTAATTGCTTTTTTATAACTTATTCTTGCTTTTTCTTGTGTTTTTTCTTTTTGCTTGCTATCAACAAAAAATATATGTTGTCCACAATGATAGCAACCTACTGCTTCATGATATAATGCTCTTGCTTTAACCTCATATCCCTCCCTCACTGCTTCTTCTGCTTTTATATATATCTCATCGCCTTCCTTGGTCCATTCATTACACCATTGCAACCAATTAGGCACTCTTGCCACTACTCTTTTTAATCTTCCATAATCTATTCCGAATGATAAAAACCTTCCGTACCATCTGTGATAAATCTTTTTTTCACTAAAAATAAATCTAAATGCAAACTTTTCTTTTAAAGATAACTTTATCATAATATCCCCCTTATCTCATATATAATTTATATCCATTAATACTATTTACTAAAAAACTCTTACTCAACATTTTTGAATGTTTTTTTCTGGTCTATAAACATCTTTGCAAATAAAAAAATATTTATTAAACCACAGATTATTTCTAAGGATTGTAATAAATAAAAAGTGGTATCCAACTTGTCCTTCTGCGCAAAGTAATTTAAAAAAGTCGCTAGAGGCGCAAGGAAAATCACTCCATTTAATCCAATCCACTTTATTCGTTTGATACTAATGAGGGCATAAGGAATGTCTGGATGTAACAAAGCCAGTTTTTTTGCTGAAACAGCAGTCAAAATCATACATATAATCAGTAATGCCAATGCATAAAAGATGGTTCTTTTTACAGTTGCAATAAGAACATGATCACCAATAAACTCTGAAATTAAACTTGAAAGCATAAAAGACGCAATCATTAAAAACGCAGTAGTAGAAGCTATTCTGTGAAGCAGTTTTAACCTCATATAAATCATCTCCTCTAAATTTATTCACTATCCAAATATAATTGTCATGACAAGTATATTATTAAAAAAAATTAGAAATCCCTCAAAATTTTTTTAAGTACCGTTTCTAAAACCTTAATCTCCTCCTCACTAATATCTTTCTGAGCGAGATCCAACACTTCAATCGCAATGGGAATTAATTCCTTTTTTAATTCCTGACCCTCTTGGGTAAGAAAGACTATAAGCACTCTTCGATCTTCCGTATCAGCGCATCGTCTGATTAGTCCCTTTTTTTCAAGCTTATCTAAAATTCTACCTATATTCGGCTGATCTTTGAAGGTTCTTTCCGCTAAATCTTTTTGGGTTACGCCCTCCTTTTCCCATAGCCTATTTAGAACAGCCCATTGTTCTGGAGTTATATCGAAAGATGTAAAACGATGATTAAGTTCATTTTTTAACTTTCTAGCCACTATATTAATTAAATAGCCAACTGAATTATCTAAATTAAAATTCATATTAAAGCACCTCACATGAATTTGTCAACACAATTATTGTCATGACAACTACTTTTAAATTAATACTATACTATATCAAAACTTAAGTCAAGATAATATCATTATACCTATGTCACATTTTTCGCATTGAAGTTGATTACTAAAAGAGAAATGGTATTATACTTGTTTTATATATTAACAAAAGTATCTAATTAATTTACTAAAGCAATTAATCGTGACCTTATTGTTTTTCTACATGATCTTTAATTCTCCCTTAAAAACAAATTAGGTTTTAGTATAACAAATACTTAAACCTAGTTTATTGTTAAAATATATCCGTTTTAAATCACTTGATTTTAATATTTATCTATGCTTGTTTACTTCAAAAATTACAGCTTGTGTTACAATTACATTTTGTCCATATTTAAGTTTGAGTGTTAGCGGTGGTAGACATCGGATAAAAACTATACAATGAATAATTGTCTTTCAATTGTAATATACATTTAGAAAAACACAAAAAATATTTTGGATTTTGTTTGAAATTCTGGGGGTAACAACAAAAAAGATCCTTGATAATTAAGATAAATGGAGGCCTAAAGATTTCCAAATAAATACTAGTGTATTGACTCAGATTTTTCAAATGAGCACTTTAAATAAAACTGAAAGGTGGTAATATTTCATGGTACAATCTTTATTAGAATCTATATCATATTTTTTTATATTTTTTGTAGTTTCCATTCTACCTTTCTTTTTAAGTGAAAGTTTCTCTGTTTCAACTTCTAATATGTCTTTTTTTTTCAACGTTATATTAATAATGTTAATTTTCCTCATATTTAGGCAAAGAAAAATTAGTATAAAAAAGTTTTTTTTATTTAATAAAATCTCACTTAAGTTAACATCATTGAGTATATTGTTATCCATATGCTATAATATTGCTTCTATTAATATTCTTGTTATACTGATTAATAGCATTTTTAGTACAGATACTTATAATGATCTATGTAAGGTATCTGAAAATATTGAGATATTACAAACATCTGTATTGGGAATTATTAATATAAGTGTTTTAGTTCCAATAATTGAGGAACTATTTTTTAGGGGATTAATATTCAGAAAATTAAATGAAGGATTTAACTTATTTTTCTCAATTTTTATACAAGCTGTTTTTTTTGGCATTGCACATCTTAATGTATTTCGATCACCAAACTCATTTATTTTTGGACTAATATTAGGATATACCTTTTATATAACTAAATCAATTTATGTACCAATAATTCTTCATATTACTATTAATAGTTTTAGTCATTTTGCTGATTTTATAAAACTTGATTATCTAGTTTATAATAATTATATTTTTCTATTGCTAACAATCTTTATTACATTCATACTTATTTTTATCATTAAAAACAAATATAATAATAAAGATTTAGAATTCTATAATTCAATATAAAAATAATTTAACCTAATTTTTCTAATGATATATTAAATGCTTTTTTCCATACAAATATATCTAGAATAATCATTACTACAATGTATATATATACTGCACAGTTAACCAAGGTAGAAATATAATGTGTTCCTGCTAAAACTCCCAGTAAAAACATAAGTGGAATTACTGTTAACCCTTGACTCTGCCCTGAAACACCAAAACTTTCTGAAAAAGGTAATGCCTTTTTCATTGTCATAAAACAAATCACTGTAAACAATAATATATTTAAAAACACCACAATTAAATCTGGAAATATCCTTACTCCAAATATATACATAAATATTATGCATTCAGCAATATATACCGGAAACAGAAGCCTAGCAATAAATGCTTTTAATGTCCCTCTGAATATGACTGCAGCACCTTTAATAGGTACAACTTTATAAACCCAAGCTCCTCTATATTTTTCTGAATATTTCATCATCATAACTATCGTTGGAACTAATAATGCACAAAAATATATATTTAAATACAGCTTACTTGAAGCTACGCCGTCCCATCCTAAGTCTTTTAATTCATTAAATATAAATATAAAAGGAAAAATTAAAGCAAAGCCTAATGAAGGATATACCTTAAGCTTAAATTCTCTTTCATTTTTCATCACATTAGAAGCAAATTTAAAAAATATTCTTTCCTCTCTACTTAAACAAATTATATTTAATAATCCGTCAAAGATTTTTATATTTCTTTTTTTAGTTTTTGCACTATTATTATTTAGTTTTTGTAAGTTTCTTTCAAAAGTTGGTATTAGTTTTATGTATATAATTATTGAAATCATAGGTACTAGTACTACAAGTATTGAAAATATTATAAAATAAATATTATGAGTACTATGTAATATTAATTCAAAAGGCGATCCAAACCATACAGGAATTATAAAATACTGCCACCATTTTGGACTAAACACCATGTTTAGATGAGCAAAATCAAATAATCTTCCTAAAAATTGATAACCTATAGTTATAGCTATGGATAAAGCTATTTGAACATAGTTTATTATGTCCTTTAACCTTTCCCCATCAAAAAAATTTAGTATTACCAAATATAATAAAGCTGTTAAAACCACTATAAATAAATCCATAAGAATTATTTCTAGTAGAAATATTATGAAGAATAAAATCCCATGTCTAACTAATGATGCTATCAACCCAGCACCTGACAGTGAAACAGTAATAAAAAACATATACTTTAATACATGTATAATCTTTGCCATACTTAAAGTTTTACTATTCACTGGTTTTGAGAATACAATATTTTTATCCCTAACATCTAAAAGCACCGAAGAAAAATCAGAAATTAAAGAAGTCATAGTCATGAACATTAATATTCCAAAAACAAAACTCATTTGAAATATAAAATTTTCTCCCATCCAAATTATGGGAACTATAATTATCCCAATGAATCCATAAAACAATAAGGATTTATTAAAGTTATTTTCATCCTTGTTATCATTTTCTTTTTCCTTTTTTGATGAGTTTCCTATTACAGTAGGAACCCTTCTGTTATCCATAATAAACTTTATCTGTAATATCTTTCTCATTACATTATAATCTACCCCAAGTTTTTCAAAAAAGCCTTTAAACCTGTCTAAAAACTTCAATACCTTAAAATCCTTCATGCTTTTCCACCCCTTGAACTATAGATACAAAATCCTCAGCTATTGACTTGTACTCTTTAAATCCAGTTAGCTCATTAAATATATCCTCCAAAGATCCTTCCTTACATCTATGCTTTAATTCATCAAAGCTTCCATCAACTGCTACTTGTCCATTGTTAATTAGTATTATTCTATTACTTACCTTTTCAACTACATCCATTATATGCGACGAGTAAAATATAGTTTTTCCTTGTGATACTAATTCGCTTAGTATTTCCTTTACAATCATAACACTATTAGCATCTAATCCACTTAGAGGTTCATCCCAAAACAATATATCAGGATTATGCAATAAACTTGATATTATCAAGACTTTTTGCTTCATACCTTTGGAATATGATGTCATTCTAGAATCATATATTTCTTCTATTCCTAAGATTTTCATAAGCTTCTTCGCTTTTTGATCAACATCCTCATAATCTAAACCATATAGCTCACCTATAAACGTCAAGTATTCCCTTGCTGTAAGGCTATCATATATTTCTGCTGTTTCAGGAACATATCCTATTTTTTTCTTATATTCTATATTTCCATCTGATATGTCCTGTCCTAAAATCCTGACTCCCCCTGTGTATCCTTCTATAAGCCCCAATAATATCTTTATGGTAGTACTTTTACCTGCTCCATTTGGTCCTATATACCCTATAATCTGCCCTCTATATACCTCCAGATTTATTCCATTTAGTACTTGTTTTTCACCAAAGCTTATTCTTAAGTTTCTTATGGTTATAATAGATTCTTTAGCAATTTCCATAAAAGCTCACTCCCATCTCTTCTTAAAGTACAAAGTTTATTTTACCATAATAGTGTTTATTTTGTAAGTTTTTCTCAAACAATTAACAAAAGAGGATATGGCTTACTTATTACCTTCTGCTATTTTAACAACAAATTTGAAAAAGGTAGCAACCCTCACTACCTTACGCCCTTTGCTGAGTGCACGTTCTCACCCCTTACAAAGACTGGAACAGTTTTTGTTAATAAATCATATATTAAATAAACTTTAAAAAATAATTCAATATAAAAAATTAAAAGGAGTAATATGTTTAATGAGATTTAAATATTTTATTACTGCTATAATCGTCTTTATAATTTTTTCTATCACAATTTCAAATTATAAAAATACTAACATCTTCAAAAAATATTATTCTAGTACTGAAGTTTCAAAAGAAACTACCAAAGAAACTGATAGGAAAATTGATGATAGAGCTATAAAAAACGCTACCCCTAATAATAAGAAATTTAAAAATGTTCTTATTGAGAACTCAAAAAATAGTTTATTTATTCCAACTTATGAACATAGTAATCAAAGTAATCATCCTAAAGTATTATACTTTAAAGATGGTTGGAATAAATACAAATACTGGATGACATTTACTCCTTACCCAAATTCAATTGAAAGGCATGAAAACCCTTGCGTTTTAACTTCTAATGACGGTATATCATGGAAAGCTCCCCTAGGTATAAAAAATCCTATAATTTCACCTCCAACTGATGTGAATTTAGGTGGTCATTATAGTGATCCTGCGTTGATTTTTGATTCAAAAACTAACTCATTAGAATTATGGTATAGATATACTAAAGGATTTAAAAAAAATATAGCAAGCAATA